>NZ_JBIVMX010000007.1:0-154874 GCF_044753305.1 Pseudomonas sp. NPDC088429
CACGCGCCCGACTCTTACATCTGTCTCCTATCGTACTACGGGGTTGAAGTACTGGAACGACACCACGACTACGCTACTCCAACTCCCTAGGACATCCAACTGAGCTACGCCCACCATATCGCGTTACTTGTGCCAAAGCTGCCTAATGGCGCACCCGGCAGGACTCGAACCTGCGACCATCCGCTTAGAAGGCGGATGCTCTATCCAGCTGAGCTACGGGCGCCTTATTAATCTGTACTCTAAAAGAACTACAAACTAAGTGCTTTTCAGTCTTCGCAAAACCGTAATCCTGCTCGACCTTCTTAACCAGTGCTAGGCTGTGCCCGACAAGTGCGACGAATAGTATAGAGCGCTCCGAAGGTCGTCAAATCCTTTTTGAAAAAAATTCATTTAATTAAAGGAGTTAGGGGAATTTGCTGACCAAGCGCCTTTGCCCTCACCGCCCGACATGCGAGAATGCGTTCTCTTTTTTTCCCCTCTCGATGGTTAATCACGCGCAATGACTGCACAACTAATCGACGGCAAATCGATCGCCGCCAGCCTGCGCCAGCAGATCGCCAAACGAGTTGCCGAGCGTCGCCAGCAAGGCCTGCGCACTCCCGGCCTCGCGGTGATCCTGGTCGGCAGCGATCCTGCCTCTCAGGTTTATGTCTCGCACAAGCGTAAAGACTGTGAAGAGGTCGGCTTCCTCTCTCAAGCCTACGACCTGCCCTCCGAAACCACGCAACAAGCGTTGACCGATCTGATCGATCGCCTCAACGACGACCCTGCGATCGACGGCATCCTCCTGCAACTGCCGCTGCCTGAGCACTTGGACGCCTCCAAATTGCTGGAGCGCATCCGCCCGGACAAAGACGTCGACGGTTTCCATCCTTATAACGTCGGCCGTCTGGCCCAGCGCATCCCGCTGCTGCGTCCGTGCACGCCTAAAGGCATCATGACCCTGCTGGAAAGCACCGGTGTTGATCTTTATGGTCTGGACGCGGTGGTCGTTGGCGCTTCCAACATCGTCGGTCGCCCGATGGCGATGGAACTGTTGCTGGCCGGTTGCACCGTGACCGTGACCCACCGCTTCACCAAGGATCTTGCCGGCCACGTCGGCCGTGCTGATCTGGTGGTCGTCGCCGCCGGCAAGCCGGGCCTGGTCAAGGGCGAATGGATCAAGGAAGGCGCGATCGTCGTTGACGTCGGCATCAACCGTCAGGACGACGGCAAACTGGTCGGCGATGTTGTTTACGAAACCGCCCTGCCCCGCGCTGGCTGGATCACGCCAGTCCCGGGCGGTGTTGGCCCGATGACCCGTGCCTGCCTGCTGGAAAACACCCTCTACGCAGCAGAAACCCTGCACGCTTAAGACGGTTTTTTCGCAGCATCAAAACCCCGCCCCGTGCGGGGTTTTTCGTATTCGAGAAAAAACTATAACCGTTCGCCGGAAACCCCTCTTTTTACAGGCCTTTTCACGAGATTTTCAGGTCACTCAAACAACCATCGACAGATCTTCAGCCATACTCCTAGAATGCGACGCTTTGAAGAAATAACCCGTTACAAACTAACGGAATATCCAACCTTTATGAGTTCGCCCGCGTGAAAATTCGTCTTTCGATTCTGAGCCTGTTTTTTGCTTTCACAGGCACATTCATCACGCCAACGATCAACGCTGCGGAAACCACCGCTGCCCCGCGTGACGCTTCGACCCTGAAGATCGCTTCCGGCAGCGCCCTGCTCATGGATATGCAGACCAACAAAGTCATTTATTCCAGCAACCCTGACGTGATCGTGCCGATCGCTTCCGTCAGCAAGCTGATGACTGGCCTGGTGGTGGTTGAAGCCAAACAGAACATGGACGAATGGATCGATGTCGACATCAAAAACACGCCAGAGATGAAGGGCGTGTTCTCCCGAGTCAAACTGAAAAGTGAACTGCCGCGCCGCGAGATGCTGCTGATCGCTTTGATGTCTTCGGAAAACCGTGCCGCCGCCAGCCTCGCGCATCATTATCCGGGCGGTTATGCAGCCTTTATCGCGGCGATGAACGCCAAGGCCAAGGCGCTGGGCATGACCAACACTCACTACGTCGAGCCGACCGGTTTGTCCGAGCGCAACGTTTCCACGGCGCGCGATTTGAGCAAGTTGTTGGTCGCAGCGAGCAAGTACCCGATCCTCACTGAATTGACGACCACCAAGGAAAAGACCGTGTCGTTCCGTAAACCCAATTACACCCTGGGTTTCCGTAACACCGACCACTTGGTCAACAAGGCAGACTGGGACATCAAGATCACTAAAACCGGCTTTACCAATCCTGCTGGTCACTGCCTGGTATTGGTGACGCGCATGGGCAATCGCCCGGTGGCGCTAGTGATTTTGGACGCGTTCGGCAAGTACACGCATTTTGCCGATGCGAGCCGGATTCGTAGCTGGGTTGAGACTGGGCGCAGTGCCAGTGTTCCGGCGGTGGCACAGCAGTACAAGACTGATAAGAACCTGAAGAATCGCCAGAGTGGCGTGGTTGAGGCTTCGAAGTAGAACGTCTTATTGAGGTTTTCACTCTTGGCTGTGGCGAGGGGATTTATCCCCGATGGACTGCGCAGCAGGCCCTTCTTTTAAATCAAAAGCGGGGGCCGCTTCGCGACCCATCGGGGATAAATCCCCTCGCCACAGATAAATCCCCTCGCCACATTTAGATCTCACTAAATCTGAGAGACCTCAATCATTCGGCAACGGCATCTGTTCATCATCAGGTATGCCATCCCCCTTGCTCGGATCCCGCTCCAGATCCGGCGTCAGCACATTCGGCCGGGCCAGCGGATCGCGCAGCGGGCTGTCCGGATCCAGCACTGGATCAACTTCAGGCTCAAGCGTCGTCGGTACGCTGTCAGGTTTTTGATCATCGAAGCTTGAATCGGTACTCATACGCACCTCGCATCAAGGTTTCAGATTGGCTAACGGGTCGTAGGGTTTGGCCGGTTTTTTGTCGTCGTCGCCGGGCTTCACGTCTTTCGGCGCCTTGGCCGGGCCAACGGGATCGACTTGCGGGTCGTCAAGATCCGGTGAATCGGGATCGAAACCCAGGTCATCGCCCGAGGAATGCTCGGATGAATGTGGGCCTTTTGGGGATGTGGACTCTGCCATGCTTGCCTCCTGATTCACCCGCGAAATCGGGTTATAGAGGTAAGAGGCTTGCCGGACACAGACGTGCCCGGCAGATGACGAACGGAGAACTAGTGCGCCGCCAAGGCCTTTTTCGCCTGCGCCGCTTCGTTTTCCTGACCGGCCTGCGCCAGTTCATCGGCCGCTTTGAGCCAACGCGCACGATCCACCGCAGCGGGAATCTGCGTCGGTTTTTGAATCAGAATTGCCCAGCCGCCGGATTTTTCGAAAGCTGATTCAAAGGAGGCAAAGTCCATCAACTCGCGACGGTTCATGCCGGCGCGCAGCAGGACTTTCTGTTTATTGCGGTCGTAGCCGGAAAGGATCGCGTAACGCGGCTCAGCCCAGAACGCCGAGCCTTCGCTGAAACGCACCATCACCGGGTAACCGGCCGCCACCTGAGTCAGCAGCGCGGGCAGATTGCTGTCCAGCGGATAGACGACCATGCCGTATTCACGGGCAAGGTTCTGAATGTTCTGCTGCAACTTGTCTTCAGCGCCCGGCACATGCAGCGGTTTTTCCAGCAAACCCGGGGTGATCACCACGCCCTGCTGCGACAGCAGACTGGCCAATACCTGCGGCCCGCTCTGGAAGGCCTGCCCCCGATAGAACCTGCCACTGAGTTCGACACGCTCCGGCAAACGCTTGACCTCCGGCGCCACACTGCCCGCACACCCCGTCAATGCAGCCACGCAGCCAGCAACCAACAGCGCCGCACACACTCGAGAAAATACCTGCACCATCTTCGCTCTTTGTTCAGACGCCGGTATCGTGTTCCGGCAAGGTCACCGATCATAGGGCGGCAAACCGCTGCGGTATAGCCTTAAACCGCAGGGGCGGCGATTGCATAGAGCAAACTGATTAGTCATCACCGACCTTTGGTCAATAGCGTGTAACACCCGGGCAACTAGACTGTCAGTGAAACAGAGCGAATTGAAAAAGTGTGAGCCCGACGCAGGGCAAAGAGGAGGCACTGATGAGCCTGACCATGACCATTGTGATGTTGATTGCCAGTTGGCTGGCCGTGGCGGCGGCCATGCTGTGGGGGGTGTTGCGGATTTCGCGGCGGCACCATCATCCGGTTGAGCCTGCGAAGGTTGAGAAAGTCGAGAAACAACCCACCCGTCACGCGACCGCGCACTGACCCAAGGGATTTTTCGGAAAGAAAACGCAATTGGACTTTGTAGGAGCTGCCGAAGGCTGCGATCCTTTGACGTTGAAGATCAAAGATCGCAGCTTTCGGCAGCTCCTACAGGATGCAAAAAGGCCGCCTGAACTTATGCAGTTCAGGCGGCCTTTTGCATGGTCAGCGGTTAAGCCTGCGCAGCAAGTTTCTTCTGCTTGGCACGACGCGACAACATGTTCAGCACCTCGATACCCGCCGAGAACGCCATGGCCGCGTACACATAACCTTTCGGTACGTGGGCGCCGAAGCCTTCGGCGATCAGGGTCATACCGATCATGATCAGGAAGCCCAAGGCCAACATCACCACAGTCGGGTTGTCGTTGATGAACTTGGCCAGCGGATCAGCCGCCAGCAACATCACCAGCACCGACACCACCACCGCGATAATCATGATCGGCAAGTGCTCGGTCATGCCGACCGCAGTAATGATGCTGTCGATCGAGAACACCATGTCGAGCAACAGGATCTGACCAATCGCAGCCGCGAAGCCCAGCGTCACGGTCGACGTGGCCGACTTTGGATCTTCCGGTGCCGGATCCATGCTGTGGTGGATCTCGGTTGTGGCTTTCCAGACCAGGAACAGACCACCGGCGATCAGGATCATGTCCTTCCAGGAGAAGGCCTGGCCGAGGATGTCGATCACCGGTTCCGTCAACTGCACGATAAACGCGATGGTGCTCAACAGCGCCAGACGCAGGATCAACGCCATGCCGATACCGATGCGGCGGGCCTTCTGCTGGTACTGCTTAGGCAGCTTGTTGGTCAGGATCGAAATAAAGATCAGGTTATCGATGCCGAGCACGATTTCCATCACCACCAGTGTGGCCAAGGCAACCCAGGCGGTCGGGCTGGCGGCGAGTTCTAACAAATATTCCATGGGTCAGTCCTGACTCTTTGTGTGACTAAATTAGATGGTCTTGGAGGAAGATTCGGATTCGTCCGAGTCTTTTTCCGGTGTTGGTTTTTTCTCGATCAGCCCGCCGGTAGCGTCGCTGAGCGCTTGCTCGGCAGCTTTATGGGTGTCGTCGATCGCCTGTTTGGCGCTTTCGGCGGCTTTGCCCATCAGTTGCTGAGCGCTTTTTTCGGCTTGATCGCAACCGGCCAGAACCAGTAAAGACGCAATCAACAGTGCAGTGCTTTTGAATTTCATGAGGCTTCCTTCGAATGAACAGACAGGCTCACAGACCGGCCGTCGATGGCTGGGCATTCTAGGGAGGTGAACACTTCAGGAAAATTCGTATTTTAAGCGGCTATACTTCGGTTTTTACGAACTCACACACTATTCAATGTAGGAGCTGCCGCAGGCTGCGATCCTTTGATGTTGGCCTTTTAAAAAAAAGTCAAAAGATCGCAGCCTTCGGCAGCTCCTACACGGGGGCGCGGCGGATGCTCAATTACCGACAACTGCATTACTTCTGGGTCGTGGCCAAGACCGGCAGCATCGTGCGTGCGTGCGAGCAGCTGAACCTGACGCCACAGACCATCAGCGGGCAGATTTCCCTGCTCGAACAAACTTACGGCATAGAGTTGTTTCGGCGCGTGGGTCGTCAACTGGAGTTGACTGAAGCCGGGCGCCAGGCCCTACCCTACGCCGAGCAGATGTTTCAACTCGGCGGCGAACTGGAGCTGATGCTGCGCGCGCAGCCCAACGAACAGCAAATCCTGTTCCGCGTTGGCGTGGCGGACGTGGTGCCGAAATCCATCGTTTATCGCCTGATCGCGCCGACCATGGAGCTCAGCGAACCGCTGCGCATCACCTGCCGCGAAGACAAACTCGAACGTTTGCTCGCCGACCTGGCGATCCAGCGTCTGGATCTGGTGATTTCCGACAGCCCGATGCCCTCGCACCTCGACATCAAGGGCTACAGCCAGAAGCTAGGAGAATGCGGGATCAGTTTCTTCGCCACCGCCGAACTGGCGGCGAAGTACGGCCAGGATTTCCCACGCAGCCTGCACGGTGCGCCGCTATTGATTCCCGGCGCCGAAACCGTGGTGCGCAGCCGTTTGCAGCGCTGGTTTGCCGAGCAGCAGATTCAGCCGCAAATCGTTGGGGAGTTTGATGACAGTGCTTTGATGCAGGCCTTCGGCCAATCCGGCAGCGGGATTTTTATTGGCCCGAGCGTGATTGCCGATGAAGTGAAGCGCCAATACGGCGTCGAGTTGATTGGCCAGACCGACGCGGTGACCGAGTCGTTCTACGCCATTTCGGTGGAGCGCAAGGTCAAGCACCCCGGCATCGTTGCGATTACCGAAGGTGCCCGACGCGAGTTGTTTACCGCGTTATGACGCTTCGGCGCAGACTTCGCGCGGCTTCAGCGTCATCAACACCATGGCCAGAAACACCGACAACAAAATGAAACCGGCGGCGGCAAAACCGAGAAAGCCCAGACCTGCACCGTCGATAACCCGGCCACCGACCATGGCGCCCAGGCCGATCCCCAGATTGGCCCCGGCAATGTTCAACGAGGCAGCAAAGGCTGGTGCTTCTGGTGCGGCTTTCATCAGGCGCACATGGCTGACCAGGAACAACGCTGCCTGGGTAATACCCCAAATACCCATCGCCACCGCCAGCCCCACTGGCGAATGAATGTTCGGCACCAGCGAGACCATGCCGGCAATCATGAATGCGCAGAACAACACCGACGCGCCCAGCGGGTGCTTATCCACTGCGCGACCGCCCAGCGAGTTGCCGATCAGCCCGACCGCGCCGAAGCCCATCAGGCACCAGCCGACCACGGTGCCGTTGAAACCGGCGAGGCGCTCAAGGATGTCGGCCAGATAGGTGTAAGCGGTAAACATACCGCTGAACACCAGAATCGACAGGACGATATGGCCGATCATCAGCGGGCTGCGCAGGATCTTGAACTGCGACGCGAAGCTGACCTGATGCTGGTGCAGGCTGGTTTTCGGCAGGTACACAAACAGTAGCAAGGCCTTGGCAAAGGCGATCACCGCCAGAATGCCGAAGGCACTGCGCCAGCCGAACGCATCGGAAATCAGCGTGCCGACCGGAATGCCGAATACCGTGGCGCAGACGATGCCGAAACCGATCTTGGCAATCGCGCGACCGGCGAAATCCGGGCCGACGATGTCCACCGCAGTCTCACTGGCCAATGCCCAGAACACCGGCAAACCAAGAGCCGGGATCAATCGGGCAAACGCCATCACCCAGATATTCGGCGCCAATGCTGCCACGGTGTTGGCGATGCCGAACATGATCAGGATGCTGATGAACAACTTGCGCCGTTCAAATCGAGCGAAATACGCGGTGAGGAATGGCCCGAACAGCGCCACCGTGAACGCGAATAGAGTGACCAGCAGCCCGGCCTGCGGAATGCTGACCTCAAGGTCGCGAGCGATCGCCGGCAGCAAGCCGACGATGACGAATTCCGTGGTCAACACCGTAAAACCGGCGGCGGACAACAGAAGGATGGGTAACAGCATGGGTAACTCCAGCAAAACGACGACACCAGCGTTGACCCGAGGGCCCGCTGGCAGAACTTTAAAATTAGGATGCGCAATCTTAACAGAGTGTGTCCGCAGTGACTTGCACAAACCTGCCGACTTTGTTGCCTGATCCGGCGGCAGATCGTCACACGCCTGAAGGATAAAGCCTACGCTGTGATAAAGTCCGCGCCCTGAAAAACGTACACCCCTGATCAACCGCCCGTTTAACGGCGTTGATATCGCCTCACCCTTTCGGTTCGTGACGCTGGTCTGCCCCCGAATTTGCCAGCGCGTTCACTCAACCTTGCGCTTATAAAAAATCAGAGATGCCGTTATGACTGCTTCCTCCCCTTCTCTATTGCAACGCCTGAAGAACCTGAGCCTCGTCGCGCAGATCCTCATCGGCCTGATCGCCGGTATCGCTTTGGCGCTGTTCGCCCCGGAAGTCGCGAAAGACACAGCGTTCATCGGCAAAGTGTTTGTCTCGGCGTTGAAAGCCGTCGCACCGATTCTGGTGTTCGTGCTGGTAATGGCCTCGATTGCCAACCACAAACACGGTCAGGAAACCCATATTCGCCCGATTCTGTTCCTGTACTTGCTGGGCACCTTCGCCGCTGCCGTAGTGGCTGTGGTCGCGAGCATGGCGTTTCCATCGCATCTGGTGCTGTCCACCGAAAACGTCGCGGTGACGGCACCGGGCGGTATTGGTGAAGTGCTGCAGAGCTTGTTGTTGAGCGTGGTGGAAAACCCGGTGAAGGCGCTGATCGAAGCCAACTTCATCGGCATTCTGGCCTGGGCGATCGGCATGGGCGTGGCGATTCGGCATGCTGGCGACACCACTCGTGAAGTGCTCGGTGATTTGTCCAACGGCGTGACCTTGATCGTGCGCGTGGTGATTCGCTTCGCGCCGCTGGGTATTTTCGGTCTGGTGGCGTCGACGCTGGCGACCTCGGGTTTCGGCGCGCTGATCGGTTATGCGCACCTGCTGGCCGTGCTGCTCGGTTGCATGCTGTTTGTGGCGCTGGTGATGAACCCGCTGATCGTGTTCTGGAAACTGCGTCGCAACCCGTATCCGCTGACCCTGATGTGCCTGCGCGAAAGCGGTATCACCGCATTCTTCACCCGCAGCTCGGCGGCGAACATTCCGGTCAATCTGGAATTGAGCAAGCGTCTGGGCCTGCATGAAGACACCTATTCGGTGTCGATCCCGCTCGGCGCGACCATCAACATGGCCGGCGCGGCGATCACCATTACCGTGCTGACGCTGGCGGCGGTGCACACACTGGGCATTGCCGTGGACATTCCGACAGCGATTCTGCTGAGCGTGGTCGCGGCGATTTGTGCGTGCGGCGCTTCGGGTGTGGCGGGTGGTTCGCTGTTGTTGATTCCGCTGGCGTGCAGCCTGTTTGGGATTCCGAGCGAGATTGCCATGCAGGTGGTGGCGGTCGGTTTCATTATTGGCGTGTTGCAGGATTCGGCGGAGACGGCGTTGAATTCTTCGACGGACGTGCTGTTTACCGCAGCGGCTTGCCTGGGTGAAGAAGAGAAAGCCCAACGCACCGCATGACCCCTGTAGGAGTGAGCCTGCTCGCGATGGCGTTGTGTCCGTAACATCATCGTTAAATGACACACTGCTATCGCGAGCAGGCTCACTCCTACAAAAAACAAAGCCCGCCATGGTGTGAACCTTGGCGGGCTTTTTTGTGGCGGAGATCTTTTCCCCCTCACCCCCAACCCTCTCACCTAAGGGGGCGAGGGGAAAGGGAGCTGATCTGTGTGCTGTTCAAAACGAGTGTTCGACTTGATATTTCACGTCGGTGCAGCTCGAACACACAACTCCGTCAGTCCCCTCTCCCTCAAGCAGCGGGTTAGGGTGAGGGGCTTCTGGCCGCTTAGAACGCGCCCATGTAATCGCGCTTGCCCACTTCCACACCGTTATGACGCAGCAGCGCATAAGTGGTGGTGACGTGGAAGAAGAACTGCGGCAGGCCGTAAGTCAGCAAGTACGACTGACCGCTGAAGCGCTTCTCTTTCGGCGTGCCCGGACGGGTCACAATTTCAATGCCTTCCTTGCCATCGATCTGCTCTGGCTTGATCTCGCCGATGAAGGCCAAGACCTTGGCGATCAGCGCTTGCAGCTCGGCGAAGGAGGTTTCAGTGTCGTCGTATTTCGGCAGTTCGACTTCAGCCAGACGCGCGGAAACGCCTTTGGCGAAATCGACGGCGATCTGTACCTGACGGGTCAGCGGGAACATGTCCGGGAACAGACGCGCTTGCAGGAACGCGTTCGGATCGATGTTTTTCTCGGTGGCGTGGGCTTCAGCCTTTTTCAGCACATCGCTCAGGGCGTTGAGCATTTGTTGAAAAACCGGGACGGATGCAGCGTACAGGGAAATGGTCATGGCAGTCTCGTGTGGTGGCTGGGTGGAACAAGGAGGCGATTATAGCCATGCTTTGATGACCGCACGGCTTGCCTTTTGTTTGGCAAGGATTAGGCTAGGCGGCTTCGACTGCAGAGGGAACGCGCGATGACCACAGAACCAGAATCCACCTTCGACGAGCCGCGGCTCAACGCCACGGAAATCCGCATCCTCGGCTCGTTGATCGAGAAACAGGCGACCAGCCCGGAAACCTATCCGCTGACCCTCAACGCATTGGTCACGGCGTGCAACCAGAAAACCAGCCGCGAACCGGTGATGAACCTGACCCAAGGCCAGGTCGGCCAAAGCCTGCGCGCACTCGAAGGTCGCGGTTTTGCCAAACTGGTCATGGGCAGCCGCGCCGACCGCTGGGAGCACAAGGTCGACAAGGCGCTGGAACTGGTGCCGGCGCAGGTGATTCTCAGTGGTTTGATGTTTCTGCGCGGCCCGCAAACCGTCAACGAACTGCTGACCCGCAGCGGCCGCATGCACGATTTCGAAGATGCCGAGCAGGTGGTGCATCAACTTGAGCGCCTGATCGCGCGCGGGTTGGCGGTGTTGATTCCACGTCAGGCCGGGCAGCGCGAGGATCGCTATACCCACGCGCTGGGCGATCCGGCGGATATCGAGGCGATTCTGGCGGCGCGCAGTAATCCGCAGGAGCGCGGTGCGAGTGGCGGTGTTTCGCTTGAGCGTATCGAAGAGCTGGAAGCACGCATTGCCGCGCTGGAAGAGCGCCTAGCCCGCCTCGAATAACCAACATAAACCCCTTGTAGGAGTGAGCCTGCTCGCGATAGCGGTGTGTCAGTCACATTATCTTTGAATGACACACCGCTATCGCGAGCAGGCTCACTCCTACAGGGTTGTGCGTCAATTCAGGATCTGTGGGCTATTCGCCGTCCCAGTAATCCACGCCATCCGCCTGCCGCGCCACGGCGACGAAACCTGAGGCATTGCCCTCGGCATCGACCGTGAAGTTATCCATCACCGCGTATTTATTCGAATCCGGATACTCACAGATCTCCGGCTGCTGGGTGCTCACCGCCAGATAGCGCAATTCAGCCTGGCTGGTATTGATGATCTGGTGCGCCTTCTCCGGCCCACCCGGTGGACAGGCGATCACATCACCCTCGCGAATCGGAAAGCGCTCGGCACCAAGGCGCACCTCGCCCTCCCCGGCCACCACGTAGAACATTTCCTCGTTGACCCGATGACTGTGAAACGGACTGCCGCGCATGCCGGGTGGCAAGGCGTAGAGGCGATAGCCGAGTTTCTGTGAGCCAAGCTGCTGACCGACCCGCGCCATGCGTTGCTGATAGCGGCCCGCGGTTTCGCCTTCAGGGGCGAGGGCTTCGGGTAAGGGTTCGAGTTCGACCTGATGCAGGTTGAGGATGGGCGGATGCATGGGGGCCTCGGTCATGGTTTTTATGGTGGGCAAGTCTGTGCTTGCTGGGGAGGCAGTATAGGCAAAAGTCTGATCTGGAACCGTGTCGCGGCCATCGCGAGCAGGCTCACTCCTACAATTGGAATGCGTTCCCCTGTAGGAGTGAGCCTGCTCGCGATGAGGCCGGTGAGGCCGCTACAAAACCGTGCAATCAGCTACGCGCAAAAGCCACCGCCGCCGCAAACTGCTCCTCATTCGGCCGCACCCCGGTGTACAGTACAAACTGCTCCAGGGCCTGAATCGCGATCACTTCCAACCCGGTTATCACCCGCTTACCCTCCGCGCGACCACGCACGATCAACGGCGTCTCCGACGGAATCGCCACCACATCAAACACCGTCTGCGCCGCTTTGATCACCTCAGGCTCAAACGCCAAGTGCCCCGCCTCCGGCCCGCCGTCCATGCCCACCGGCGTCACATTGATCAGCATCTGTGGCCGTTCATCGCCCAATTCTGCCTGCCAGCGATAACCGAGCGAGTCCGCCAGCGCACGTCCGGCACGTTCATTGCGGGCCACGATCAGACCGTTTTTGTATCCACCATCGCGCAGGGCACTGGCCACCGCTTTGGCCATGCCGCCGCTGCCGCGCAGGACGAATGTCGATTCTTTCGGCACGGCGTGGGTTTCCAGCAATTGCGCCACGGCGATGTAATCGGTGTTGTAAGCCTTGAGATGCCCGGCGGTGTTGACGATGGTGTTGATCGACTGGATCGCCGCCGCCGACGCATCCAGCTCATCGACCAGCGCAATGCAGGCTTCCTTGAACGGCATTGACACGCCGCAACCACGAATGCCCAACGCACGAATGCCGCCGACAGCGCCGGTCAGATCCTGGCTGCTGAACGCCTTGTAATAGAAATTCAGGCCTAACTGCTCATACAAATGGTTGTGAAACCGCAGACCGAAGTTGCCGGGGCGCCCGGACAGGGACATGCACAATTGGGTGTCTTTGTTCGGGTTCATCTGCATGAAACTTCTCCTTCTAAACGCACTTTCGGATGGACGGGATTAGCCATTCCATCGGGTCTGTTCGATCATACCGACGTGTCTGCACAGGCTTCGCCACAAGGGTCGAATGCCCGGTAAAGAAACCGGTACAGACCTTACACAAAATTTACCTGGCGGCTGTGCTGAATTTCAGAATTTCGCTGTCTTAGAAGTATCCCCGTGACGTTCATGAGCCTATTGCAGGCCTGGACGACGGGTTGAAGAACCGAGGAATTATCATGATTCGTAAACTCCCCATAGTGGCCCTGTTGATCGGTGCTTTTGCTGTTACGGGGCAAGCGCAAGCCCACGGTGGCAATTACTGGCAAGGCCCTGCGGTGTTTGGCGCAATCGTTGGCTCGGCCATCATTGGCTCGGCGCTTATCAACCAGAACCGTCCCGTGTACGTGCAGCAAGCGCCGGTGTATGCCGCACCGCCTCCGGTGTATGTGCAACAACCGCCGCCACCGGTCTACTACCAACCGGCGCCGGTTTACGTGCAACAACCGGTTTACGTGCCGGCCCCGGTGTATTACGGGCCACCACACGGTTATTACGGTCGTCCGTATCCTCCGCATTACGGTCGCTGGTAAACCAGAGCCCCGCTATTGAAGCGGGGCTTTTTTTTGACCGTTTGTCGGCCATCGTCTGAAAAAATCTCGTCAAGGTCGCTGTGAGGACAGTTTCAAAGGCTAAAGTCGTCATGATCAATCAGGAATCGTTGAGGCTGAACACACAACGGTCATCTTTTTGTCATGACGGAACCGCAAGCTGAATCCGTCCGTAAACAACAGGTTGATAAAAACAAGGACGATCCATGCCAACACAGAACCCGCACCGCATTGTCGGTTTATGCACCTCGGGCAAGGTGTACAACACCCTCACCGAACTCAAGCACCTGGAAGGTCACCGCTGCGCCAAATTTCTCTCGTTACTGGCAGAGAATCTGGTGCACAAGGGCCTGCTCAACGAGCACGAAGTCATGCACATGCTCGATCAAGTGGTGGACTGACGCCAAACCTCATTGGCGTCAATGACCACTATCGAAAACGTTGATTGTCCGTTAAACCATCGAGTCCCTAAGGTAGCTCCATAGATCACTGGAGGTACTTGTCATGGCTCAGGTTCAAATCATGTCCGTTATCGGCAGCGCCGTTCCCGCCTCGCTCAGAGCGTCGGGTTTGCTCGCCTGCTGGTACCTGATGCGCAACGGCGAACCGATCAGCGGCCCGCTCGCTTCATTGCCAGCCGCTCAGGCGCAGGCAGAGAAAATCGCCAGCGCGCCGTTCCACGCTTAAGGCAGCTGAACTTTCGGCTTGGTCTCAATGAACAGCGCCCAGCTCGACATAAACAGCGCAGCGATCAACGGACCGATCACGAAACCATTGAGGCCAAACACGGCCAGACCGCCCAGGGTCGAGATCAGAATCATGTAATCGGGCATGCGTGTGTCCTTGCCGACCAGAATCGGTCGCAACACGTTATCCACCAGACCGATCACAAACACCCCGAACAACCCCAGCACCACGCCTTGCCAGATCATCCCGCTGAGCAGGAAGTACACCGCCACTGGCGCCCAGACAATCCCCGCGCCCACCGCCGGCAATAGCGATAGAAACGCCATCAACACCGCCCACAGCAACGCGCTGGGGATATCGAGAAACCAGAAAATCGCCCCGCCCAACGCGCCCTGCGTGATCGCCACGACCAGGTTGCCCTTCACCGTCGCCCGCACCACGCGGTTGAATTTCAGCTGCAAGCGACGTTTGTGGTTTTCCTCCAGCGGCACGGCGATGCGCACTTTGCGCACCAGTTCGGCACCGTCACGCAGGAAGAAGAACAGCAGATACAGCATGATGAAAAAACTCACCACAAACTCGAACGTGCCCTGACCAAAACTGAACGCCTGGCTCGCCAGCACCTGACTGCCCTGCATCGCCGCTTTGACGATTTTCTCGCGCAAACCGTTGAGCTCGCCCATGCCGAAGCGATCGAGCAAATGCTGAAAGTACGGCGGCAGACTGTGCTTGAACTGCGCCAGATACGCCGCGATATCCAACTCGCCACTTTCGATGTTTTTGTAGACCGTCGCGCCTTCCTGCACCAGCAACACGCTGAGAATGATCACCGGCAAAATTGCGATCACCAGACAGATACTCAGCGTACACAGCGACGTGAAGTTGCGCTGCCAGCCAAATTTTGCCTGAATGCGGCGCTGCATCGGCGCAAACAGAATCCCGAGAATCACCGCCCAGAACACCGCGCCGTAGAACGGCAACAGAATCCAGATAAAGGCCACGGTGACCAACAGCAGCAGCACTGTCAGCGATTTGAATTGAAGACTTTTTGCGTTCATGTCCGGTCCATGTCAGTCAGGCGCCATGCACGCCCCGATGCTTAGTCAGCCGGCGCGCGCGCGAGTGCCATCTTTATTTATTGAGCATAGTTGCGGATTGCGCCTGAGTGCCGGCCGCGCAAATGTAGACGCAGATCAATAACCCGCACCGGCGTCTGCACTAACCTGCCGGGCTTTTGCGACCGACTCCACCATGACGCCTACCCTGCCCCTCGCCGCGCCCGAGCTGCTGGCTCCCGCCGGCACCCTGAAAAACATGCGTTACGCCTTCGCCTACGGTGCCGATGCGGTGTATGCCGGCCAGCCGCGTTACAGCCTGCGCGTGCGCAACAACGAATTCGATCACGCCAATCTGGCGCTGGGCATTCAAGAGGCGCAGGCGCAGGGCAAGCGCTTCTATGTGGTGGTCAACATCGCGCCGCACAACGCCAAACTGAAAACCTTCCTCAAGGATCTGGCGCCGGTGATCGAGATGGCGCCGGATGCGCTGATCATGTCCGACCCGGGGCTGATCATGCTGGTGCGTCGGCACTTCCCGCAGATGCCGATTCACCTGTCGGTGCAGGCCAACACGGTGAACTGGGCGAGCGTGGAGTTCTGGCAGCAGCAGGGGCTGAGCCGGATCATTCTGTCGCGGGAATTGTCGCTGGAAGAGATCGGCGAGATTCGCCAGCAAGTGCCGGGCATGGAGCTGGAGGTTTTCGTCCACGGCGCGTTGTGCATGGCTTATTCCGGGCGCTGTCTGTTGTCGGGCTATATGAATAAGCGCGACGCCAATCAGGGTTCCTGCACCAACGCCTGCCGCTGGAAATACTCGGCGCAGCAAGCCACGGAAAATCAGCTCGGCGAGATCGTGCAGACCTTTGAGCCCGAGCCCACCCTTGGTATTGGCGCGCCTACCGATCAGGTATTTCTGTTGCAGGAGGCCAATCGCCCGGATGAGTTGATGCCGGCGTTCGAGGATGAGCACGGCACGTACATCATGAACGCCAAGGATCTGCGCGCGGTGCAGCATGTCGAGCGGTTGACGCGCATGGGCGTGCATTCGCTGAAGATCGAGGGTCGGACGAAATCGCACTTCTATTGCGCGCGCACCACGCAGGTGTATCGCCGGGCAATTGATGATGCGGTGGCCGGGCGCGAGTTCGATCGCAGCTTGATGACGGATCTGGAGTCACTGGCCCAACGCGGGTACACCGAGGGTTTTCTGCGCCGGCATGTGCATGACGAGTATCAGAATTATCTGCACGGCAGCTCGGTGTCGGAGCGTCAGCAGTTTGTCGGTGAACTGACCGGGGAGCGGCGCGATCGGCTGGCTGAGGTCAAGGTGAAGAACCGCTTTGCGGTGGGTGACCATCTGGAATTGATGACGCCCAAGGGCAACTTTCACTTTGATCTGCATGAGTTGCACAACGCTCAGGGCGGCGCGATCGAGGTGGCGCCGGGGGATGGGCACACGGTGTATTTGCCGATTCCGGATGCGGTGGATTTGCGCTTTGGGCTGTTGATGCGGGATTTGGCGGTGGCCTGAAAGCCCTGCAAACGCCCCCCTTGTAGGAGCTGCCGAAGGCTGCGATCTTTTGATCTTTTTTACAGGCAACGTCAAAAGATCGCAGCCTTCGTCAGCTCCTACGGAGATCAAAAGCCTAAGTGAATTCCTCCCGCAACATCGCCACAAACGCCTCTCGCGCCGGGTGTACTGCTCACGTATCTGGCGTGGGTGGGGTTAGGTGAGCGGCAGGAGTGATGGTGCGGACTGCTGAGTTTGATCGTTGATGGATGTTGGGGCTGATGCCGCCTTCGCGAGCAAGCTCGGCTCCTACAAGTCAGTGGTGATGCAACTGTTCATTGTGGGAGCAAAGCTTGCTCGCGATGGGGCCCGGACAAACACCTCATCAACTAGCGTCGATCATCCGACAACGGCGTTGGCTCATCCGCTGGCGGCACATCGTCGTCGGCAGCCGGATCCTTCCAGTCGTCAGGCCGGTCGCCATCACTCAGCGGATCGCGCCCTGGTGGCATGCCCATCGGTGAATCATGATCTCCCAGTGTCGGCTCATCGGTACCGGGCACCGGTTGGGTTGGATCGGTTGGAAGTACACCACCCTGAAACAGCAGATCGTTAGCCATGACACACCTCACCAAGGAGGCCCGGAAAGCCCGGGTCGTACACGTTGGAAACGGTGGCGCACGACGGGTGCTATCGAACAGACCAACGGCGCAAACCATGACCTGTAGGAGCAAAGCTTGCTCGCGAAAGCGTCCTGGCAGACGACATCATCGTTGAATCCGCTGCCGTCTTCGCGAGCAAGCTTTGCTCCTAAAAGGAAGCGTTCTGCAGCCATGATTTGAACGCCAGCATCGCCGCCGTTTCCGGGCGTGACTGCAAACGTGTCAGCCAATAACTGCCGGTGGTGATTTCAATCGCGAACGGCTGACAAATCGCCTCCGCCGCCAGTTGTCGGGCGAACATCAGCGGTGGCGCCAATGCCACTCCACTGCCCTGCAACGCCGCTTCCATCATCGCCAGCGACGAGTCGAACACGATGCTCTGCGGCGGTGCAGCATGTGTCGCCATGCCCGCCGCGTGAAACCATTCCGGCCATTCATCCGTGCGATAGGAACGCAACAATGTCTGCTGCAACAAATCCGCAGGCGCGTGCAATTGCCGGGCGATTTCCGGCACGCACAACACCGACAGCGGCGCGTCGAGCAAGCGTGTCGCCTCGATGCCATGCCACGCTCCCGCGCCGAAGCGGATCGCGTAATCCAGCCCTTCCGCCGCGACATCGACACGGTTGTTGTTAGTCGACAGCCGTAAATCTATAAGCGGATGTTTCGCCCGGAAATCCGCCAGCCTCGGCAACAGCCAGCCCACTGCGAACGTGCCGACCGCGCCCACGGTCAACATTTCGCGATAATGTCCGTCGGCAAGGCGTTCAAGAATTTGCGCGATGTGATCAAACGACGTGCTCAAGACCGGCAACAGCGTTTCGCCCTCGCCGGTCAGCATCAGCCCACGGGGCAGGCGTTTGAACAGGGTTACGTTGAGTTGCGCCTCAAGGCTTTTGACCTGATGGCTGACGGCGGCCTGGGTCACACACAACTCCACCGCCGCGCGGGTAAAGCTCAGATGGCGCGCCGAAGCTTCGAATGCGCGCAGTGCGTTCAGCGGCAATTGCGGTCGAATCATGCCCAGTCCCAAATTTTTCTAATGGCTCATGCGAGATTTCATCGTTTGTCGATTGGCGCCGGACTGCCTAAATTGGCCGCGCTGATCAACCGCCCGAACGGGAAATCGTCCGCAGTGTAGCGGGATAGAATAATCAACACTCATGGAGAGTGGTTCATTTATGCGTTCAATCATGCCGAGCAAACTCTTTTCCTACAGCGCTTTTGGACTTTGCTTCGGCGCGGCTGCCTGTTCGGCTGCTGCGCCAACCGATGCACAACTGCAAGCCTTGGTCAGCGCTGCCGTTACGCCGGTGATGCAGCAGCAGAACATTCCAGGCCTGGCCATCGCCCTGACTGTTAATGGCCAACCGCATTACTTTAACTACGGCGTCGCCAACAAGGACAGCGGGCTGAAGGTCAGCGAAAACACCCTGTTTGAAATCGGTTCGGTGAGCAAAACCTTCACTGCGACGCTGGCTGGTTATGCGCAGGCGACGGGCAAACTGGATTTGTCGAGCAAGGCCAGCTCGCTGTGGCCTGAGCTGCACGGCAGCGCATTCGACAACATCAGCGTGCTGCAACTGGGCACGTACAGCGCGGGTGGTCTGCCACTGCAATTTCCCGCTGAAGCCGATTCGGCGGACAAGATGCTCGGCTATTACCAGCAATGGAAACCGCTGTATCCACCGGGCAGCCATCGCCTGTATTCCAATCCAAGTCTGGGGCTATTTGGCTATCTGACGGCGAAGAGCCTCGGTCAGTCGTTTGATCAGGCGATGACCCAAACCCTGCTGCCAGCACTGGGTTTGCAGCACACATTCCTCAGCGTGCCCGAGTCCGAAGCCAACCTCTACGCCCAAGGCTACAACAGCGCAAACCAACCGGTGCGTGTTGGCCCCGGCGCCTTGGACGCTGAAGCCTACGGCATCAAAACCAGCGCCGCCGACCTGCTGCGATACGTCGAAGCGAACCTGAAACCGGCCAGCCTGAAACAGCCCCTGCAACAAGCCGTCGCCGCCACGCACACCGGTTACTACACCGTCGGTGACATGACCCAGGGTCTGGGTTGGGAGCGTTACGCCTATCCGATCAGTCTGGAAAAACTGCAAAACGGCAATTCGAACCCGATGGCGTTGCAAGCGCACAAAGTGCAATGGCTGACCCCGGCGCAACCCGAGCCGCAGAACGTGCTGTACAACAAAACCGGCGCAACCGGAGGCTTCGGCGCGTACGTGGCGTTCGTGCCATCGAAGGATGTCGGCATTGTGATCCTCGCGAACAAGAACTACCCGAATGCGGAACGGGTGAAGATTGCGCACACGATCCTGAGTGCAATTACTCGATAAAGGCAGGCACCAAACCTGTGGTACTCCCTTTAGTGACACTGATCCCTGGTGACACTAGCCCCTTGTGACACTGATCCCCTAGTGACACTAATCCCCTGTGAAACTAATCCCTGTGGCGAGGGGATTTATCCCCGTTGGGCTGCGCAGCGGCCCCAAAAGAGAACCCTGTTTTTTCTGACTCACCGGAGCGTCCGGTTTTGGGAGTGCTTCGCACTCCATCGGGGATGAATCCCCTCACCACAAAGGCTGGGGTAGCCATTGTCATTCGTGCAGTCCTCTTTTCTTGCATCCCCCCTCAAACCAAGTAGCATCGCGCTCTTTTTTCGCGGTCGCGCCCGCGCCGTGCTCTTCCCGGCGTGCGGGCTATGCTGAAACCGGGCTTGAGGACTGATCGATGAAAGTGCTGCTGGTCGATGATCACGCTGTGGTGCGCATGGCAATCGCGATGATTCTCGCGCGCGAGGGCCATGTCGTGGTGGCTGAGTGCGACAACGGCGTCGATGCCTTGAGCAAGGCATTCGAGCTGCAGCCCGATGCGATTGTGCTGGATCTGGACATTCCGCAACTCGACGGCATGGCGGTGATCGACCGTTTGCGCATCGGCGGCAGTACGGCGCACGTGCTGGTACACACCGGTTTGAAAAGTATGGCCTACGCCACGCAATGCCTGCGCGCCGGGGCGGCGGGTTATCTGTCGAAGGGCGATGATCCGAGGGAGATTCTCACCGCACTGAAAGCCTTGGCCAATGGCGAACGCTGGTTTCCGCCGGGGACGCTGGATTCGGTCAATCACAGTGAATACACCCAGGACGACGCCAAGCGCATCGACACCATCACCCGTCGCGAACTCAAAGTCTTGCACGGTCTGGCGCAGGGCAAGACCAACATGCAGATCGCCAACGACATGCTGCTCAGCAACAAAACCATCAGCACCTACAAGACCCGCCTGATGCAAAAACTCGACACCCACACGCTGCTTGATCTGGTCGAGTTCGCCAAACGCAATCATCTGGTCTGAGCGATGAACCGGTTCAGACAACTGCTCGCTGTTCTCTGCCTCGGCTGGCTGGCATTGAGCGCCCAGGCCGACACGCTGAGCCTGCTCAGCCGCGCGACCAGCAATCAACAAACCCTGCCCCTGAGCAGCACGCAACGGCATTTTTTGACGCAAAAAGCCGTGTTGCGCGCCGGGGTCTATCTGCCGGATCGGCCGCCGCTCGACATCACCGCCGACGGTGGTGAATACCAAGGCCTGTCCGCCGATTACCTCGACATCATCGCTCGCACTCTGGGCCTGCGGGTGCAGATCGAACGGTTCGCCAATCAGGCCGAAGCCCTCGCCGCCCTGCAACGTGGCGACATCGATGTGGTGCCACGCATCAATCATCTGGAAAACCAGTACAGCGAACTGCGCATGAGTGCGGCGTATGCGTACGATCAAGCGGTGCTGGTCAGCCGTTTCGGCACCCACTGGGCGAACAATCAGTTGCCCAAGGACACCACTGTTCTGTTCGATTCGGACTGGATGATTCCGGGTCGCGTTGCCGCACTGTTTCCTGATCATCCCCGCGAGGCGGTCGAGTCGACACCCTACGGCCTCGGCCTGGTGGCTTATGGCGAAAACAAGGTGCTGCTGACCGATGCGATCTCCGCGCAATACCTGCTCGAACGCAGTTACCAGCAGAGCCTCAAACAAACCATTCAGCGCGACTCCGAAGGCCTGGGTTTCAGCTTCGCCATGCAGCGCGAAGACGCGCAGTTGCTCAACCTGTTCAACAACGTTCTGGCAAAAATCTCCCCGGCGGAACGTGCGCAAATCGCCCGGCGCTGGGGCATCGGCTCAAACCCGAAACTCGGTTACGGCCGTCTGCAACTGACGCCGGTCGAACAGCAGTGGATCAAGGATCATCCGATTGTCGAGGTGCTGGCCAACGACATGTATTCGCCGTTCAGCTTTTTCGATACCGAAGGCGAAATGCGCGGCATGTCCGCCGATTTGCTCGAGCTGATCAACGACCGCACGGGCCTCGCGTTTCAGCCAAAGAAAATCACCTCGATGGACGCCATGACCCGTCGTGCGCAACGCGATCCACCCAGCCTGATCGCGGCGCTGACTTACAGCGAGCGCCGGCACAAGGATCTGAAGTTCTCCCGCGCCTACGTGGTCAATCCGTTTGTACTGGTTACACGGGTAAAGCCCAACCGCGAGGGCATGAGCGGGCTGAAAGGCCGGGCCGTGGCGATCATCAAGGGCTCGGAAGCCGCGCATTGGCTGGCGCGGGAATGGCCGGAGTTGCGCGCGGTCGAAGTCGATACGTCGATCGAGACTTACGAACTGCTCGCCGAAGGACAGGTCGAGGGCGTGATTCAGCCGCAGATGGGCGCGGCCTATCTGATTGATCGCTACTTTCGTGGACGCCTGCAAATCGACTCAGTGCTCGGCACACAACCGGCGTTGATCACCTTCGCCACCGGCAAACACAACGCCACGCTGATTTCGATCCTCGACAAAGCCATGCTCGACATCGCCCCCGGCGAGTTCAGCGATTTGGCCAACCGCTGGCAAAACCCGCAGAACGGCGAGGACGGCTGGAGCACTTACAAACGCTGGATTCTGCGTGCGGCGATGGTTTTGGTGGCGGTGTTGCTTGGTTTTATCGCGTGGAACCTCGGCCTGCGCCGGCAAATCGCCGAGCGTCTCAAAGCGCAAAAAGCCTTGAGCGATCAGTTGCTGTTTATGAAGGCGTTGGTCGATGGCACGCCGCACCCGATTTACGTGCGCGACCGCAAAGGCCTGCTGCTCACTTGCAACCGCGCTTATTTGCAGGTGATGGGCGTGGAGCTTGAGCAGGTGCTGCACAAAGGCCTGATCGAGGCCAACGTGCTGCCGCTGGATAACGCCCACAACTACAAACGCATCCACCGCGCCACCCTGGAAAGCGGCGAGCCGTCGTTCGACAATTTCCCGCTCTCGGTCAAGGGCCACACCTTCCACATCTACCACTGGGCCCTGCCCTACCGCGACTCCGACGGCAAAATGACCGGCGTGATCGGCGGCTGGATCGACCTGACCGAACAACAGCATCTGCAACACGCACTGTTGGCCGCCAAGCACCAGGCCGAGGCGGCGAACCGTGGCAAAAGCCATTTTCTGGCGGTGATGAGCCACGAGATCCGCACGCCGATGAGCGCGTTGATCGGCGTGCTCGAACTGCTGCGCAATCGTCATCCCGAGCGCACCGGCGACGGCGAGTTGATCGACATTGCGCAGAAGTCGGCCGGCGGCATGATGGAGCTGATCGGCGAGATTCTCGACCTGACCAAACTTGAAGCCGGCCAGTTCGAATTGCGCAGCAGCCGCTGCTATCCCGAGCGTCTGGCGCGCACCGTGGTGCAGGCGTTCGCCAGCCTCGCGCAGCAGAAAAACATCGACCTGACTTTGATCACCGACGATGCCGATCAAGCGGTGGAACTCGATTCGCTGCGCTTTCGGCAGATTCTTTCCAACCTGCTGAGCAACGCGATCAAGTTTACCGCCCAAGGCACGGTCAGCGTTGAGTTGAGCCTGCTGACTCACGGCGATCTGGTGCAATTGCGCCTGGCGGTGCGCGACAGTGGCATCGGCATGGACGAGCCACAGCGCCAGCGCCTGTTTCAGCCGTACACCCAATTCGCTGACGGCCAGAGCGAAGCACAGATTGGCACGGGGCTGGGATTGTCGATCTGTCAGCAATTGACCGAGCTGATGGGTGGGCAACTGACTTGCGAAAGCGAGCCGGGGCTCGGCTCGTGCTTTACCCTCAACCTGAGCACCCGCTTGCACACCGAGACACAAACTCTGCCGACGATGGCGGCTGAAGATCTGCCACCGCTGCCGTCGCGGCATGTGCTGATTGTCGAAGATCACGAATTCAATCGCGTGGTGTTGCAGCGGCAACTGGAATCGCTGGGGATGCGCGTGGCCTGCGCCGAAAACGGTCTCGAAGGGTTGCGCCTGTGGAGCGAAGAATCTTTCGACTACTTGATCACTGACTGCAATATGCCGCTGCTCAATGGCGACAAGATGACCCGCCAGTTGCGCGCCATCGAAGCTGCCGAGGGGCGCACGCCGACTCATGTGCTGGGGCTGACCGCCAATGCGCAGCCAGAGGAAACCCGCCGCTGTCTCGACGCGGGCATGAACGCCTGCCTGTTCAAACCGCTGACACGCAGTGCCCTGGAGCGTTATCTGCGTGAATCCGAACGTGAACGTCAGGCCAGTGCGGCGTGTTTTGATCCGTCCAAGGTCAGCGACATTACAGCTGGCGATCCGGGGCTGACCCGGCAATTGCTGGAGACGGTGTTACGCACCAATCAGCAGGATTTCGAGGCGATGGAAACGCTGTTTGCAACGGGGGATTTTGAAGGCATGGCGCGGCGTTGCCACAAGATTCTCGGGAGCGCGCGGATTATTCATGCGACGCCGTTGATTGCGGCGTGTGAGCAACTGGAGGTGGCGTGCAAGTCGAGCACGACTCAGCAGGAGGCGCATCGATTGTATGAAGGTTTTGTGCAAGAGATGAAGCGCTTGCAAACAGCATTGCAAGAACACGCAGCTTAAAACTGTAGGAGTGAGCCTGCTCGCGATAGCGGTGTATCAGTCAACACATGTATCAACTGACATGCCGCTATCGCGAGCAGGCTCACTCCTACAGGGGGATATGCGTTGACTTCAGTTAGTCATCCGGCATTTCCGGTGGCTTGGTGGGTTTTGCAGGTTTGGTTGGTTTGGTGCCTTTTGCGCCTTTTGCGGCCGGTTCAGCGGCTGCCGGTGTGGTTGCCACGGACGGTGGCGCGATGTCTTTCTCGGTCGCTGGCAAAGCATCAATGGTGTCGAAGATTTTCTTCAAATCCACCGCTTTCGCTTCATCCCCCGACGCCGACAGTTTGGTCTCGCCGTCCTTGCCCACCAGGAACACTTTCGGATACGCCCCGGCGCCCAGCTTCAGCGAGCGCAGCAGCGCCATGGTGTCTTGCTGGCCGAGGTCTTTGCCGTCGAGCTGGCCGGACATGTTGAGGATCGTGTAAACCTTGATGTTGCGATCAGCGACGCCTTTTTTGTTGGCGGGATCGTCGAGCGACTTTTTCAGGCCGACCCACACGGGGTCAACGGTGCTTTGTGCGATCACGATCAGCGGTCGGGCGCGGCCCATGTCGCCGGCAATCGGCGAATCGTTGTCAGCGGCGAACAGAGGGCCGGCAATCGCCAGCAAGAGTGTCAGGGTCAGTGACCTGATGAGCATGCGCATCTCCTTTTAATATCCACGCTCTAATGATTGCGCATCGTGGCGATTGTTCCGGGGCTATCTGGCAAATAGGTGTCGCCTTGTCAGAAGCTTAGGTCAGGGCCGACATTGCGCAACATCACAGACACGATCGCAAGGCGGATTTGATTACCTTTTATGACCGCATTAGGGTGGTGGATCAACCACCGAAATGGAGTTCACCCGCATGCACATTGATTACCTGTGCGATCACCCCGAATTGATTGAAGAACTGGCCACGCTCAACTTCCAGGAGTGGGGCGAGTTTCGCCCGGGCCAGACTGTCCAGGATCGTATCGAGCATATGCGTGAATCCTGCGGCAAAGGCGCGGTTCCCAGCGTTGTGGTGGCGCTTGAAGGTTCGCGCTTGCTCGGCGGCGCACTGCTGATTGAAAACGATCTGAAGCTGCGCCCGAAACTGACGCCCTGGCTGGCCGGGGTTTATGTGAAAGCTGAAGAACGCGGGCGCGGGGTTGCTTCGCAACTGGTTAACCGTGTGGTTGCAGAAGCGGCGGCGCTGGGGGTGCGGGAGTTGTACTTGTACACCGATGCGGCGCAATCGCTGTATGCACGGTTGGGATGGGAGGTGATTGAGGAAATGGTGTACGAGGAATTGCCGGTGACGGTGATGAAATACACCATTCAAAACCCGTCATAAAAACCTGTAGAAGCTGCCGAAGGCTGCGATCTTTTGATCTTTTTTAGAATCAAGATCAAAAGATCGCAGCCTTCGGCAGCTCCTACAAAGGGATATTCAGCAGCACAAAAACTTGTGGTGAGTAAGTCCCACAAGGTTGTTCCAATGCAAAACCCGGGTTGATCAGAACGCCAGCTTGTAGCCGATCAACACCAGCATCGTCGCCAGGCACGGGCGCAGGACTTCGTCGGAAATGCGTCCGGTCAGGTGGCTGCCGAGCCAGATGCCCGGCAACGAGCCGATCAGCAGAAAGCCCAACACACCCCAATCCATATTGCCCATGCTCGCGTGACCGAGGCCTGCAACCAGTGTCAACGGTACGGCGTGAGCGATTTCGGTGCCGACCAGACGACGGGTTGGCAGCAGCGGGTAAAGAATGAACAGCGCCACGGTGCCGAGCGCACCCGCGCCAATCGAGGTCAGCGCGACCATGGTGCCGAGGATCAGACCGGTGATCACGGTCAACACGTTCAGGCGCGAACCGCTCGGGTTGTAGTTGCCGCCGGCGCGTCTGTGGGCGAATGCGAGCAGGCGTTTTTTGAAGAAGATCGCCAGCGCAGTGGCGAACAACACAAAGCCCAAGGCTTGTTTGATGATGGCGTTCATCGCATCCGGCGCGGTGTGCAGGGTGCTGAGGAACCACAAGGTCATCGCCACCGCCGGCACGCTGCCGAGGGTCAACCAGCCGGTGATGGCCCAATCGATGTTCTTGTTCTTTTTGTGCACCAGCACGCCGCTGGATTTGGTAATGGCGGCGTACAACAGGTCAGTGCCCACCGCCGTTGCCGGGTTGATGCCGAACCACAGCAAGATCGGCGTCATCAACGAACCGCCGCCGACACCGGTCATGCCGACGATAAACCCCACCACCAGCCCGGCGATCACCAGGCCGAAATTTGCCAATTCCATTAAACCGTCCACAAAAACGACAGGAAAAATCTGGCCCGCAGCATAGCGATTTTTCTTATAACCACATATATCAATGCGGTCTATCGTTATACCGCAACCCACCATTCCCCCTGTAGGAGCTGCCGCAGGCTGCGATCTTTTGATCTTGTTTTTCAATACCGCACATCAAAAGATCGCAGCCTGCGGCAGCTCCTACAGAGAGACTGCGTTGTCAGTGCTGGCGGCGGCCCGGTTTGAAGCTGTGGTTGCTGTTGATCCAAACGGTAGCGAGCGCGATCAGCGAGAGAATCAGCAGCGCCCACGGAAACGACATCGCCCCCGCTCGATCCAGCAGCAAGCCACCAAACAAGCCGCCGCCGGCAATCGCCACGTTCCACGACGTGGTGAGCATCGCCTGCACCACGTCGACGTGATCGCCCGCCGAGTCCGCCGCGGCGGTCAGCAGCAACGTCGCCGAGCCGCCGAACGACAAGCCCCACACCGCCATGCACGTGTAAATCAGCCACGGTGACGGCGCCAGCAGCGCCAACACCAGCGCGGTCACGGCAAACACCGCAAGGCTGATCAACGTCAGCCAACGCAACCAGCGATCGACCAGCATGCCGATGATCCAGATGCCCACCAGCGAGCACAGGCCAAACACCAGCAACACCAGATCAACCCGTTCGGCCAAACCGGCCTGCATCAGAAACGGCGCTATGTAGGTGTAGAGAATGTTGTGCCCGAGCATCCACGTCAGCACCACGAACAGCACCGGTCGCACACCCGGTAGACGCAACGATTCGAGCAGCGGCAGGCGTTCTTCGCTGGTTTGCCCCGGACGATCCGGCACCGCGATCACAATCCACGCCGCCAGCACCAGGGCCAGCGCCGACATGATGCCGAACGAAGCACGCCAGCCAATCAGATTACCCAGCCATGTTCCCGCTGGCGTACCCAGCGACAGCGCCACCGGCGTACCGAGCATGGCAATCGCCAGCGCCCGGCCCTGTTGATGCACCGGCACGATGCCGCGCGCATAGCCGGCCATGATCCCCCACGACAGCCCCGCCGCCATGCCGGCGAGAAACCGCGACGCGAGGGTCAGGCCGTAATGGCTGGAAAACGTGGTGACGGTGTTAAACACCAGAAAACCGCCGACGGTCATCAACAGCACCCGCCGCCGAGGCCAGCCGCGCGTGGCGACGGTCAGCGGAATCGCCGCGACAATCGAGCCCAGCGCGTACAGCGTCACCAGTTGCCCGGCGAGCACTTCGCTGACATTGAGCCCAGCGCCGATTTGCGGCAGCAGGCCGGCTGGCAGGGTTTCGGTGAGGATGGCGATGAAACCGGTCATGGCGAACGCCAGCAACGCGGCATAAGGCAATTTGTCCGAGCGGACGGCGCGGTCAACGCGAGTGAAATCGGCGCTTGCGGGGTCGGTCATGACGGGTGCAGCTCCTTTTGAGTCAAAGTTTACGATGGATTGTATACAAACAATCCGACCGCCACTCTACCCTGTAGGAGCTGCCGAAGGCTGCGATCTTTTGACGTTGACCTTCAAAAACAGATCAAAAGATCGCAGCCTTCGGCAGCTCCTACAGGGGTGAGAGCGCTTATTGAACGGGGAGGAAATTCAGGAACAGAAGGCTCTGCGCGTAATTCAGGCCGATCCGCCGGTAGCGTTCGTCGAGCATCTGTGTGATCAGATCCAGCCGCGCGACGATTTTGCCGAACTCGGTGGCAAAGCTGAGGTTGCTGCCCTCTTCGGAAATCTCATTGGAGAACAGCAATGGCTGGCCGTCCTTGTTCTGCCGTTGCGACAGAATCCACGTGGCTTTTTCGATGTTGCGCGCGGCGTTGTGGACGAAGGTCGGGTTGATCGCGTCGGTCATGTAGAACTCGGTGCGATTGCCGTGGGCGGTGACGAGCATGCTGCCGATCGCATAGATGAACGCGCCGACGCGGTCACCGCGAAACTCCGGGCTCATCGCGTAGCTCAGCGCCGCGAGATCCTTTCTTCCGCCGAGCACCGGCAATGGCTGCTGCTGCTCAACAGCGAGACGCACCTGTTTCACCGCCACACTGATACTGAGGAACCCCGATTTTTTCAGTTCTTCTGGATTACGCAGGTACAGCTTGCCCATCAGGCGGTAGAGGCTGTTGAGGTTGTCGCGCATTGCCAGCGTGGCCATACGGTCGACGCTGGTCTGCATGAATTCCTGCGGCTGGCCGTCACGCATCTGCGCGAAAAAGCCATTGCCCTCCTGATGGCTGCAACCGCTGAACAACAGCAATGACAGACAGGCGAGCGGCAGGCAAGGTCGGCGAAAAAAATCGGCAATCAGCTGAAAAAATCTCGGCATGTAGTCTCGAACAGGCACATTCCTGTGCGGCGGGGGTCACCGCATCCTGGCCATGGATAGAGCCGGGAAATTCGAAAAAGTGCAGTGTGCGAGCGTTGATCCGACCTTTGGCGCTGATCCCCACATCAATTAGTCAGACTTTATTTTGGCAATAAACGATTCATCCGCTATAAATATTCTTCCTACTCACAGATAGCATGACTATTAACCACCCTGTAGGAGCTGCCGAAGGCTGCGATCTTTTGATCTTCTTAAAAGCAAAAGATCGCAGCCTTCGGCAGCTCCTACAGGGGGTAGTGCCACTTTTGAAAACAACAACAAAAAGGAAGGTCAACCATGCTTCAATCCCGACACCTGCTCTCCGGCCTCGGACTGTCCCTGATGATCGCCACCCTTTCCGCCAATGCCGCCGGCCTCAGCGCCGAGCACAAAGCCTTCGGCAAAACCAATGACGGCACGCCCGTCGAGCAATACATCCTGCGCAACAGCCACGGCATGCAAGCCACCGTCATCACCTACGGCGCGACCCTGCAATCGCTCTTGGTGGCGGACAAACACGGCAAGTTCGACGACGTCGTGCTCGGCTTCGACGATGTGCAGGGTTATCAGAAAGGCACCGCGTACTTCGGCGCGACCATCGGCCGTTTCGGCAATCGCCTCGCCGAAGGTGCGTTCGAACTCGATGGCAAACGCTATCAAGTGCCGCAGAACGACAAGAGCAACGCGCTGCACGGCGGCACCTTAGGTTTCGACAAGAAAGTCTGGAAAGCCCAGGAAACCAAGGACAAGGATTCGGTCGGCGTAACCCTGACGTATCTGTCGGCGGACGGCGAAATGGGCTTTCCCGGCAAGCTCACCACCGAGGTCACCTATCGCCTCACCGACAACAACGAGCTGCGCATCGACTACAAGGCCAACACCGACAAACCGACGGTGCTCAACCTGACCAACCACAGTTACTTCAACCTCGCCGGCGCCGGTAATGGCGACATTCTCAAGCAGGTCGCGACCCTGTACGCCAGCCATTACACGCCGGTGACGGCCAAACTGATCCCGACCGGGGAACTCGCGCCCGTCGCCGGTACGCCGATGGATTTCACCAAACCGACGGCGATTGGCACGCACATCAAGGCGGATCATGAGCAACTGAAATTTGCTGAGCCGAAACAGGGTGGATTTGATTTCAACTGGGCGCTGGATGCCAAGGGCGATGTGAGCAAAGTCGCCACTGAAGTCAGCGATCCGCAGTCGGGGCGGCATTTGCAGTTGTTCACTACCGAGCCGGGTGTGCAGTTTTATACCAGTAACTTCCTGGATGGCACGGTCAAGGGCAAGGGCGGCAAGGTGTATCCGCACTGGGGCGCGTTTACGTTGGAAACGCAGCACTATCCGGACTCGCCTAATCAGCCGAACTTCCCGAGCACGCGACTGGATCCGGGGCAGACTTACAACCACAGCGTGGTGTTGAAGTTCTCCGCGAAATAACTGTCAACACAACATCTGTGATGAGTTGAGTCCCCTGTGGCGAGGGGATTTATCCCCGTTGGGTTGCGCAGCAGCCCCAAAACCAGACAACCGGGTTTGCCTGATACTCCGCGCTGAATGGTTTTGGGGCTGCTTCGCAACCCAGCGGGGATAAATCCCCTCGCCACAATTTATTTCAGCCACTTCATAAAGACTCCTGATCTGGAAGCTTTCGGAACCCCTGGGCTATCCTGCTGCCCACTTAAAGGTATCGACTCTTTCAGATAGGAGGTTTGAATGCGTACCCTCGAATTGGCCGGTGTGCAGGTTCCAGTCATTGGCCAGGGCACCTGGCGCATGGGCGAAGACCGTTCGGCGCACAAGCGTGAAGTGGCGGCGTTGCGCACGGGGATCGAACTGGGCATGACCCTGATCGACAGCGCCGAAATGTACGCCGAGGGCGGTGCCGAATCGGTGGTCGGCGAAGCGATTGCCGGTCTGCGCGATCAAGTTTTTCTGGTGAGCAAGGTCTACCCGCATAACGCCAGCCGCAAAGGCATCCCGCAAGCCTGCGAGCGCAGTCTGCGCCGCCTCGACACTGATTACATCGACCTCTATCTGTTGCATTGGCGCGGCCAGTATCCGCTGGAAGAAACCGTCGAAGCCTTCGAACGTCTGCGCGAAGAAGGCAAGATCGGCCGTTGGGGCGTCTCCAATTTCGACGTCGATGACCTCGAAGAACTCTCCAGTTCCGCCTGCGCCACCAATCAAGTGCTCCACAACCTTGAAGAGCGCGGCATCGAATTCGATCTGTTGCCGTGGTGCCAGCACCAGCGGATGCCGCTGATGGCTTACTGCCCGATCGGTCAGGGCGGCGCGATGCTGGCTGAGCCGGTGCTGAAACAGATTGCCGCTCGTCACGGCGTCACCCCCGCGCAGGTTTCGCTGGCGTGGATTCTGCGTCAGGATGGTGTGATTGCGATTCCCAAGGCTGTGCGACCCGAACACGTGCAACTCAATGCACAAGCGGCGCAGCTGCAACTGGAGGCCGGGGATCTGGCGGCGCTGGATCAGGTGTTTCAAGCGCCACAACGCAAGCAGCGGCTGGCCATGGTCTGAGCCGCCGACTGGCGAGGGCTTCGCGATGAGAAGCACGGATCAGAACGACCCGTTCAACCTGCAACGTTTTGTGCTGGTCCAAGACTCGGTGTTCGAGCGGGTGCAGCGCGAACTCGAAGACGGCCGCAAACGCAGCCACTGGATGTGGTTCGTCTTCCCGCAGTTCGCCGGTTTGGGCGGCAGTGAAATGTCCCGACGCTACGCCATCGGTTCGGCCGAAGAAGCGCAGGCCTACCTCGACCATGAACTGCTCGGCGCCCGCTTGCGCACCTGCACGCAGTTGGTGCTCAACGTGCACCAGCGTTCAATCGCGGAGATTTTCGGTCATCCTGACGACCTGAAATTTCACTCTTCGATGACGCTGTTCGCGCAGTTCAGCGCCGACGACAGCCTGTTCGCACAGGCGCTGGAGCGCTACTTCCACGGCATTCTCGATGAATGGACGCTGCAACTGCTCGACTCAAAACAGGCCCAGTTGCCCACCGATCAGGGTTGAGAAATCGTCGTCGACAAACGGCAGAATCGCGTCCGCCACTGGTTGCAGCTGGCGGGTGATGTAGTGGTCGTAATCAATGGCCGCGCAGCGCACTTCCAGCGGCTCGGGGCCGGCCAAGGTGATGACGTAACTGATCCAGCCACCGTTCTGATATTGCCGTGGCCGACCGTGCTGCGTGTTGTAATCGTCAGCCAGCCGCGCCGCGCGCACGTGGGGCGGCACGTTGCGTTCGTAGTCGTCGAGGGTGCGGCGCAGGCGTTTGCGGTAAATCAAACGATCATCGAATTCACCGGCGAGGGTTTTGCGCACATAGTCGCGCACGTAATCCTGATACGGCTTGCGCTGGAAAATCCGCTCGTACAACTCCTGCTGAAATTGCCGGGCCAGCAGCGACCAGTCGGTGCGCACGGTTTCCAGGCCTTTGTAGACCATTTCATCGCTGCCGTCGGCGCGGGTGACGAGGCCGGCGTAGCGCTTCTTGCTGCCCTCCTCCGCGCCACGGATGGTCGGCATCAGAAAGCGTTTGTAGTGAATTTCGAACTGCAATTCGAGGGCGCTTTCCAGCCCGTACTCATCGCGCACATGCTCGCGCCACCAGTCGTTGACGTGCTTGACCAGCGCCTGGCCGATCTTCGCCGCCTCTTCCTGAGCATGCTGGCGACGCAGCCAGACGAAGGTGGAATCGGTGTCACCATAGATCACCGCGTGGCCCTGCTCTTCGATCAACTTGCGCGTGCGCAGCATGATTTCGTGACCGCGCAGGGTGATCGATGAGGCCAGCCGCGTATCGAAAAACCGGCAACCGCTGGAACCGAGCACGCCGTAAAAGGCGTTCATGATGATTTTCAGTGCTTGCGACAGCGGCGCGTTGTGCTCGCGTTTGGCGGTCTCGCGCCCCTCGGCCACGCGCGAGACGATCGACGGCAGGCAATGACGGGTGCGTGAGAAGCGCGCGCCACGGAAACCCGGTACAGAGTCAGCGTCGTCCGGGTGTTGCAAGCCTTCGATCAGGCCCACCGGATCGATCAGAAAAGTGCGGATGATCGACGGGTACAGGCTTTTGTAGTCGAGCACCAGTACCGACTCGTAAAGACCTGGTTGTGAGTCCATGACGAAGCCGCCCGGGCTGGCCTGCGGCGGGTTGGTACCGAGATTCGGCGCGACGAAGCCCTGCCGGTGCATCAAAGGCATATAGAGATGCGTGAACGCGGCCACCGAGCCGCCGCTGCGATCCGCCGGCAATCCGGTGACGCTGGCGCGCTCCAGCAGAAAAGTCAGCAACTCGGTTTTGGCAAAGATCCGCGTGACCAGTTCGCAGTCCTTGAGGTTGTATTTGGCCAGCGCCGGTTTGTCTTCGGCGAACATGCGGTTGATTTCGTCCATGCGCTGGTACGGGTTGTCGATGGCCTTGCCCTCGCCGAGCAGGGTTTGCGCAACGTTTTCCAGACTGAACGAGGGGAAACTCCAGGTCGCCGACCGCAGGGATTCGATACCGTCGATGATCAACCGCCCCGCTGCCGAAGCGAAATAGTGATTGCGGCTACCGTGTTCGCGCCACTGCATTTCTTCGCCGCCACGGCCGATTTTCAGCGGCACACCAAGGCGCCGCGCGTGCTCGTGGAGGATTCGCAGATCGAACTGCACGACGTTCCAGCCGATGATCGCGTCGGGATCGTGCAGTGCGAACCAGTCGTTGAGCTTCTTCAGGATGACGGTGCGCGAGTCGCAGTATTCGAGGTCGAAGTCGACGATGCTGGCGTCGCCATTCGGGGTGCCGAGCATGTACACCTGACGCTCGCCACAGCCTTCGAGGGCGATGGAATACAGCTCGCCATTTTCGGTGGTTTCGATGTCGAGGGAGACCAGGCGCAGTTTCGGTCGGTAATCGGGTGCGGGTTTAAGGTGGGCGTTGAGCAAGGTGCCGTCGGCGTCCGTTGTGCCGCTGAAGAATACCGGCGCGGTGATGAAGCGCTCCATCAGGTAGCGTTCCGGTGGGCGCACGTCGGCTTCGTAAACGTCGACGCCGGCGCGGGTGAGCGCGGTTTCGAGGCGCATCAACTGGCCGTGTTGCTGGCAATACAGGCCGAGCACCGGACGATGTTCGAAATCCTGCAGGGCCAAGGGGCGCAGTTCGACGTTCTTTTCGTCGTGCAACAGGCGTTCGGCTGCCTCGCGCTGTTCAGCGGGGATAAACGCCACCGACGGTTGATGCGGCAAGCGCACACGACGCGGCCCGGCGTCGGTCGCCAACCAGAACTCGACTTCGGTGCCGGCCGGCGTATCACGCCAATGCCGGGTCAGGACGAAGCCCTGCGGTAAATCCACCAGTGCAACCTCGGGTATTGAAACAGAGGGGCATTCTACGCTGCCCTTCCCGAGATAACCCCATTCCCTGTGGTGAGGGAGCTTGCTCCCGCTGGACTGCGCAGCAGGCCCAAACCATGCATTCCCGATTCATCTGACACACCGCGCGGGCTGGTTTTGCGACTGCTTCGCAGCCGAGCGGGAGCAAGCTCCCTCGCCACAAAGTTAGAGGTAAACCTTAAAAACCCCGGAAATGACGTTTTTTGCGTGCTATCTGCCGCTTTGTCACCTTGCCCTGCGCCTCAGGGTCTACGATGCTTGGATAACAACGACAACACCTGAGTAACCGCCATGAAGACCGTCGCCCAACTGCTCAAGCTCAAAGATCAGAAAAATCAGGAAGTGCACCAGATCAAACCTGATCACATGGTGCTCGAAGCGCTGATGAAGATGGCCGAGAAAAACGTCGGCGCCTTGCTGGTGGTGGAGAACGATGAAGTGCTGGGCATCATCAGTGAGCGCGATTACGCCCGTAAGCTGGTGCTGCATGGCCGTTCGTCGGTGGGCACGCCAGTGCGCGACATCATGGTCTCGCCGGTAATCACCGTCGATACGCACCAGACCGTCGACACGTGCCTGGGCATCATGTCCGACAAGCGTCTGCGGCATTTGCCGGTGGTGCAGGATGGCAAGTTGATCGGGCTGCTGTCGATTGGTGACCTGGTCAAGGAAGCCATTGCCGAGCAGGCTGAGCTGATCAAACAGCTGGAGCAGTACATTCGCGGGGAGTAGTCCCCGAAGGCTCCGCCGCCCCCTGTAGGAGTGAGCCTGCTCGCGAAAGCGGTCTGTCAGCCACCTGTTTTTTGACTGACAGACCGCTTTCGCGAGCAGGCTCACTCCTACATTTGGTTTTGCGTCGGGCTCAGGACGGCCAATGCCGGGCAAACACCGGGGCCAGTACCGGATGCCGGTCAATGCGTTGCAGCCACGCGTAAAACCCCGGTCGCGTCTGGCGCAAATGCTCGCGGCTCCCCGCCCAGCGCGTCACCACCGCTGCCAACACATCCAGCGCTCCCGGCGTTTCGTCGTCCAGGTACAGCTCGGCGGAGAACTGGTCGGCGAACACTTCCCAACTCCAGTGCAATCGCTCACGGGCACCCGCCATCAGGTTCTGTCGCGACGCTTCGTCGGGCATCAATAGCCAGCGTTCGGGGTAGTCGATCACGCCAATTGCTGCGTAACAATTGCTGACGATATAAACCATGCCGCGAATCGCCTGGTCACGCTCGGCGGCCTCGACTGGCAGCAAACCGGACTTGGGAAAGGTCAGCCCGAGGTGAATCAGAATCGCCGCGCTTTCGGTCAGCGCACTGCCGTCGGGCAATTGCAGGGTCGGGATCTGTTTCAGCGGATTGAGTTTGGCCAGCGCCTCGGCGGCCTCGCTGCTGGCTTCGATATCGATGAAGCGATAGGCTATCTGGCACAGCTCCAGTGCCGCTTCGATGGCGGCTGCGCCGGAATTTCGATGTCCGTAGAGTTGATACATAGCTCCCCCCTTTCGATTGGTTATCCGCCCACTTCAGTTGTAGTGCATTTGCAGCCTTTGGGTCTACCTCCCTGCCCAGTGGGGCTTCAGGGTGTTTGAAATTTATTTTTCAGGCACTGCATCCAAACCGCTCCGCCACGGGTAGTCCCTGTAACAGCCCTCCTCGGCTGTCAGCGGTTTACCCTTTTCGGAGAACACCTGATGAACATCACCCAACTGATTGGCTTCACCGGTTTGCTCGCCGTCACCTCGACGACCTTCGCCCAAAGCAGTTATCCCGATGCGATCAAAGTGCCGGACGGCCACAAGATCGCCATGGAAACCACCGGGGTTGGCGAGATCACTTATGAATGCCGTGACAAACCCAACGCCGCCGGGCAGACCGAGTGGACGTTCGTTGGCCCGAAAGCGGTGCTCAATGATCGCAGCGGCAAGCAGGTCGGCACTTATTTCGGCCCGCCGGCTACGTGGCAGGCCAAGGACGGTTCAAAAGTCACCGGCACGCAACTGGCCGTAGCGCCGTCGACACCGGGGAACCTGCCTTATCAACTGGTCAAGGCCAATCCGGCTGAAGGTAAAGGCGCGATGAGCGGCGTGAGTTACATCCAGCGGGTTGCGCTCAAGGGCGGCGTGGCGCCGGGCAGTGAATGCACGGCGGCGAACAAGGGCAAGCAGGAAGTGGTGAAGTATCAGGCCGATTACATTTTCTGGGCGGCGAACTGATCCATGCTTTTGTAGGAGCCGAGCTTGCTCGCGAAAGCGGTAGGTCTGTGACGCACGGGTCAACTGACATACCGCCTTCGCGAGCAAGCTCGGCTCCTACAAGGTTCTGTGTTGTTTTGGGGAATGTGAGCTAGATTGCACGACATGCCTTTAGCCGAATCCGAGTTCGATTACCAAGCCCGCCTCGCCGCCTGTGCCCGGGGCGAGCGTGCGGCTCTGCGCGATTTGTATGTGCAGGAAGGCCCGCGTCTGCTCGGCGTGGCCAAGCGGCTGGTGCGAGACACGGCGCTGGCGGAGGACATCGTCCATGAAGCCTTTATCAAAATCTGGAACGGTGCGGCGGGTTTTGATCCGGCGCGCGGTTCGGCGCGTGGCTGGATGTTCAGCGTGACCCGCCATCTGGCGCTGAATCAGTTGCGCAATCAGGCGCGGGAAACGCCGTTCAACGAAGCGCATGAAATGCCTGCGCACGACGAGGATGCGTTCGACGCCCACGCGCATTCGGCGCGCATTCACCGTTGCCTCGAACAACTGGAGCCGCAGCGCCGCCACTGCATCCTTCACGCCTACGTCGACGGCTACAGCCACGCGCAAATTGCCGCGCGCCTCGACACGCCGCTGGGCACCGTCAAAGCCTGGATCAAACGCAGCCTCACTGCGCTGCGGGAGTGCATGGGATGATCACTGAATCGGCGCAGGATCGTGATGAACTGGCCGGCGAATATGTGCTCGGCACCCTGTCGGCCGAGCAGCGCATCGAGGTGCAACAACGCCTGCAGCATGACGCCGATTTGCGCGCGGCTGTGGATGCTTGGGAGCGGCGTTTGCTGGAGCTGACGGATCTGGCCGAACCACAGCAACCTTCGGCGCAGCTGTGGCGGCGGATCGAACGCAGTGTGGATCGGCTGACGCAGACAGCGCCGGCAACGTCCTGGTGGAATCTGTTGCCGTTGTGGCGCGGGTTGAGTGCTGCCGGTCTGGCGGCGACGTTGGTGCTGGGCGCGATGCTGTTGACCCAGACCACGCCGAAGCCGAGTTATCTGGTGGTGCTGGTGGCGCCGCAGGACAAAGCGCCGGGCTGGGTGATTCAGGCGAGCGACTCGCGGGAGATTCAGTTGATTCCGCTGGGCGTGGTCGAAGTGCCGGCGGACAAGGCCCTGGAGTTCTGGACCAAGGCCGATGGCTGGCAAGGCCCGGTGTCGCTGGGGTTGGTCAAACCGGGCGAGGCGTTGCGGGTACCGCTGGATAAACTGCCGCCGCTGCAGCCGAATCAGTTGTTCGAGTTGACGCTGGAAGGCGCCAATGGCTCGCCGATCGGCAAACCGACCGGGCCGATTCAGGCGATTGGCCGCGCAGTAAAAGTCCTCTGACACCACCTGTAGGAGCTGCCGAAGGCTGCGATCTTTTGCTTTTGCCCTTTCAAATCAAGATCAAAAGATCGCAGCCTTCGGCAGCTCCTACACGGGTGTGTTTCAACCATCATTGCTGTCGATCTTTTGATTTTGCCCTTTCAAATCAAGATCAAAAGATCGCAGCCTTCGGCAGCTCCTACGCGGGTGCGTTTCAACCATCATTGCTGTCGATGTTCACCATCACGTCAATGAAGTTCTCATAAAAAATCCGCGGCGTAACATCAGCTCCATACCAACCAACAACACCCCGGAGCACACCATCATGAAACGCCAAACTCTTCTCAGCATCGCTTTCTCGGTCTTCGCAGTTAACGCTTTCGCCGCTACCCCGGCCCACACGATGATCGCCGCCGACGGCTCGGATCGTCTGTACCAGAACGCTGTTGCGGCAGATGGTTCTGATCGCTTGCAAGGCAACACCGTCGCCGCTGATGGTTCCGATCGTCTGCAAGGCAACACCGTCGCCGCTGATGGCTCGGACCGTCTGCAAGGCAACACCGTCGCCGCTGATGGTTCCGATCGTCTGCAAGGCAACACGGTCGCTGCTGATGGCTCGGACCGTCTGCAAGGCAACACCGTCGCCGCTGATGGCTCGGATCGTCTGCAAGGCAACACTGTCGCTGAAGGTGGTTCTGATCGTCTGCTTGAACGCCGCGCTGTCTGAATGACTCGCGTCATCGCAACAACCCAGAGAAACCCGGCTCCCGCAGCCGGGTTTTTTATGTCCGCTTGATTTAGTTGGCCTTGGCCATGCAGCGCTTGTAGCGCTCATCCACGCGTTTGGCGAACCATGCGGTGGTGAGTTTGCGGGTGATTTTCGGGCTCTGCAGGACGATCCCCGGCAACACCGCACGCGGCAGGGTTTTGCCTTCGGCTTTTTCCGCCAGTTCAAACACCCGTTGATAGAGTTTGGTCTCTTCGAACTCCAGTGTTTTGCCCTTCTCCAGTTGATCGCGAATGGTTGGGTTACGCATACCCAGCGATTTGCCGAGGGTGCGCACCGCCAGTTCGGTGCTGCCGGGCATGATCGAGTCGTAACGAATCAGGTCGCCGTCCAGCGCCAGCGGAATGCCCGAAGCGCGGCTCACCGCATTTTGAAACGCGGCATTGCGACTCGCGTACCAACCGGCATTGAAATCGGCGAAGCGATACAGCGGCTCGCGGTAACTCACCGGGTAACCGAGCAAATGCGCGATGCCGAAATACATGCCGCCGCGACGGCTGAACACCTCGCGGCGAATCGTGCCGTCTACCGGGTACGGATAATCCTTGGCGTGTTGCTCGGCAAATTCGATGCTGACCTGCATCGGCCCGCCGGTGTGCACCGGGTTAAAGCCGCCAAACAACGTGCGGCCCATGGGCACCCTGCCGATGAAGTCGTCGAAGATTGCGCTCAACTCCTTCTCGCTACGCGCGGCGTTGAGGCGTTCGCTGTAGGTCTTGCCATTGGTTGAGCTGACTTGCAAAGCGCCACTGACCAACAGGCTGGGGATGTGCACTTTGCCGGCGCGCCGATCGATTTCGTCGCGGGCGATTTTGCCCAGGCCCGGCACGGTGGGGTCGGCCTGAAAGGTGGATTCCTGCTCGGCCACGGCCAGCACTGAACAGAGATTCTGTGTAGTCGGGCTGATGTTTTGCGCGGCGAAAGCGGCATAGATATCGGTGGCCCAGCCTTGGCGATCAGCGATTTTAGCGGGCATCAGCCGAACAATTTCGGCCTTCACTTCATTCGGCGCACGCGGTGCAGGTTCGTCGCTGCGCTGACTGGCGCAACCGGCCAGCACCAGCATGGCGGCGAGGGTGATCAGTAATCGAGGGGTGTGCATGGCGCTCCTTCCAGTCCGTTGAGCCGCGATCACCATACACAATCCGTGTAGGAGCTGCCGCAGGCTGCGATCTTTTGATTTTAATTTTAAAAAAACAGATCAAAAGATCGCAGCCTTCGGCAGCTCCTACGGGTGTTATGGGGAGTACTGACAAACTGATTGCAAAACGTTACTGAGAAAACCTATCATTTGCGCCTGGAGTCGCATTTGCGCAAGGAGTTCCCGCGCCGCCCTAACTTTTCTCACCGGCCGTGCGCCTCCAGGTACAACAATGCCCGCTCCAGCCCGACTCGCCGTCCCGTTCCGCCCGACGTTGCTCGCCCTGCTGTGCTCCCTGACCGTTACCGCTCACGCCGCCGAAGCTGACAATAAAGAGCTGGTGCTCGACAACGTCAACATCAATGCCCAAGCCCCAACGCCAAACGCCCTGCCCCCGGTTTACAGCGGTGGTCAGGTCGCGCGTGGCTGTCAGCTCGGTGTGTTGGGCAATCAGGACATGATGGACGTGCCGTTCAGCGCCGCGTCCTACACCGAACAACTGATTCAGGATCAGCAAGCCGAAGACGTCGCCGACGTGCTGCTCAACGATTCGTCGGTGCGTCAAGCATCGGGTTTTTCCAACCAGTCGCAAGTGTTCATGATTCGTGGCCTGCCGCTGAATGGCGACGACATTTCCTATAACGGCCTCTACGGCGTGCTGCCACGGCAGATCATTTCCACCGATGCGCTGGAGCGCGTGGAAGTGTTCAAAGGCCCGAACGCCTTTATCAACGGCGTGACCCCGACCGGTTCCGGCATCGGCGGCGGCGTCAACCTGCAGCCAAAACGCGCCGGCGACGAGCCGCTGCGTCGCTTCACCACCGACATCAACAGCGAAGGTCGCGTCGGTCAGCACTTCGACATCGGCCAGCGTTTCGGTGAAGACAACCGCTTCGGCGCGCGGATCAACTTGTCGCAGCGCGAAGGCGATACCGGCATTGATCACGAAAACCAGCGCTCGAAACTGTTCGCCATCGGCCTCGATTATCGCGGCGATGCCCTGCGCCTGTCCGGCGACTTCGCCTACCAGAAAGAACGCGTCAACGGTGGTCGCAACTCGGTCAACCTCGGCACTGCCACGCACATTCCGGACGCGCCATCGGCTGACACCAACTACGCGCCGAAGTGGGGCTACACCGACATCGAAGACACCTTCGGCATGCTCCGCGCCGAATACGATCTGAACGATAACTGGACTGCCTACGCTGCCGGCGGCGCCAAGCACACCCGCGAAGTCGGCCGCTACAACTCGACCACGCTGGTTGGCAACAACGGTGCATCGTTCACCACCGGTTCGTTCATCCCCCACGACGAAGACAACACCAGCGTCATGGCCGGCCTCAACGGCAAATTCGACACTGGCGCGGTCAGCCACAAGCTCAACTTCGGCCTGACCGGCATCTGGACTGAACAACGCAGCGCCTACGATTTCGACCTGACCAAATACGCCAACAACATCTATCACCCGGTGCAAACACCATCGCCGGTCGGCAACTTCTCTGGTGGCGACAACAGCGATCCGGGCATCACCGGCAAGACCTTCAACCGCAGTATCGCGCTGTCCGACACCCTCGGTTTCTTCGATGATCGCCTGCTGATCACCGCTGGCCTGCGTCGTCAGCAATTGGTCGTGCAGGGTTACAGTTACGCCAGCTACGGCAGCGGCCCGCGCTCTTCGAGCTACGATGAATCGATCACCACGCCGGTTTACGGCATCGTGTTCAAACCGTGGGATCACGTGTCGTTCTACGCCAACCACATCGAAGGTCTCGCCCAGGGCCCGACCTCGCCGACCAGCAGCGGCGGCTTCCGCGTGACCAACGGCAACGAGGTTTACGCACCGGCTCGCTCCAAGCAGACCGAGGCTGGGGTGAAAGTCGACATGGGCACGTATGGCGCGAGCCTGGGTGTTTACCGTATCGAGCAACCGAGCGACGGTTACTGCGAGATCGACAGTGCGACCACTTGCACTTACGTGCGTGAGGGCGAGCAAGTCAACAAAGGCGTGGAAATGAACGTCTTCGGCGAGCCGATCAGCGGTCTGCGTTTGATCAGCGGCCTGACCTTGATGGACACCGAACTGAAAAACACCCAGAACGGCGCCAACGACGGCAACCGGGCGATTGGCGTGCCGACGTTCCAGTTCAACGCGGGTGCAGATTGGGATGTGCCGGGTCTGCAAGGTGTTGCGCTGAATGCGCGGATGCTGCGTACCGGTGGGCAGTATGCGGATGCGGCGAACAACCTGAGCCTGCCGACGTGGAACCGTTTCGATGCGGGCGCGCGGTATGCGTTCAAGGTGTCGGAGAAGGACGTGACGTTGCGTCTGGGCGTGGAGAACCTGGCGAACAAGAAGTACTGGGAATCGGCTCAGGGCGGTTACCTGACCCAGGGTGAACCGCGGGTGGCGAAGTTGTCGGGGACGATTGATTTCTAAGCCTGAAAAGCCCCTCACCCTAGCCCTCTCCCGGAGGGAGAGGGGACTGACGGAGGTGTTTTTTCGAGGTACGCCGACGTGTGCCACCGAGTTGAACGCACACTCTGAAAAGCCCACAAATCGGCTCCCTCTCCCTCGGGAGAGGGCTGGGGTGAGGGGCCCGGATCTACGCCACGCAACAGCCCCCAAGCCGAACACCGACCATCTGACCAATCCACTGGCCACCCTCTCCTTCTGATCCATACTTGCTGCACTCCATGCAGAGGACTCTCTCATGCACCGCAGCGACGTATTGATCACCGGCGCCGGCCCCACCGGTCTGGTGCTGGCCCTGTGGCTGAGCAAACTCGGCGTACGCGTGCGCATCATCGACAAGACCTCCGCCCCCGGTACCACTTCACGGGCACTGGCGGTGCAGGCGCGAACACTTGAGCTGTACCGGCAACTGGATCTGGCCGACACCATCGTGCGCAACGGCCATCGGGTCGCGGCGGCGAATTTCTGGGTCAGTGGCAAACCCGTCGCGAAGCTGCCGCTGAACCGTATCGGCGAAGGCCTGACGCCCTACGCATTTGTCGAAATCTTCCCGCAGGATCAACACGAAAAATTGCTGATCGAACGCCTCGAAGACTACGGCGTCACCGTCGAGCGCAACACCACGCTGGAGAGTTTCACCGAGAATGGCGACGGCCTAACCGCACATTTACGCCTGCCCGATGGCGAGCAGGAGATCTGTCAGGCCTGTTATCTGGCCGGCTGCGATGGCGCCCGTTCGGTGGTGCGCAAAGCCCTCGACGCCGGTTTCCCCGGCGGTACTTATCAGCAGATTTTCTACGTCGCGGATGTGCAGGCCAGCGGCCCGGCGATGAATGGCGAGTTGCATATCGATCTCGACGAGGCGGATTTTCTCGCGGTCTTCCCACTTGCCGGCGAAGGCCGCGCGCGGTTGATCGGCACCGTACGTGATGAGCGGGCGCAGCGCGCGGAGACGCTGGAATTTTCCGACGTCAGCAGCCGCGCCATCGAACACCTGAACGTCCACGTTGAAGACGTCCACTGGTTCTCCACGTATCGCGTGCATCACCGCGTCGCCGAGCACTTTCGCGGTGGCCGGGCGTTTCTGCTCGGCGACGCCGCGCACGTGCACAGCCCGGCTGGCGGGCAAGGCATGAACACCGGCATCGGCGATGCGATCAATCTGGCGTGGAAACTGGCGGCGGTGCTCAGCGGCGCGGCCACGCAGGAGTTACTCGACACTTACGAAACCGAACGCATCGCCTTCGCCCGCAAACTGGTGTCGACGACCGACAAAGTTTTCAGTTTCGTCACCGCCGAGGGACGTCTCGCCGACCTGCTGCGCACGCGACTGGCACCGTTCGTGATCCCGAAAATGGCCTCATTCGAGGCCAGTCGCGAATTCCTCTTTCGCACGGTTTCACAAGTCACTCTCAACTATCGCGCCATGCCGCTGAGCCAAGGCGTGGCCGGCCATGTGCACGGCGGCGATCGCTTGCCGTGGGCGCATGATGGTGAGGGGGATAATTACGAACCGTTGCGCCAGCCGTGCTGGCAGGTGCACGTGTACGGCGACACCAGCGACGAGATGATCGCCTGGTGCAATGAACATCATCTGCCGCTGCATGTGTTCGACTGGCGCCCGGCGTTTGAAACGGCGGGACTGGGGCGCAACGGCTTTTACCTGCTGCGCCCGGATACCTATGTGGCGATTGCCGATAACAGCGCGGATCCGAAAGTGATTGAGCGCTACTTCCGCGATCACGGCATCCGCCCGTTCCTCAATTGCTCCTGACCCAGCACAAATCCCCTGTAGGAGTGAGCCTGCTCGCGAAGGCGTTGTATCAGCCGACATCAATGTTGACTGATACAACGCCTTCGCGAGCAGGCTCACTCCTACAGTTTTGATTTGCGCTGTTGCTTAGATCCCGGCCAGGGCCAGGTCCATCGCGAAGTAGGTGAAGATCAGATCTGCACCGGCACGCTTGATCGCGCCCAGGCTTTCGCGCACCACACGATCCTCATCAATCGCCCCTGCCTGCGCGCCGAACTTGATCATCGCGTACTCGCCGCTGACCTGATACGCCGACAACGGCAGGTTCGAGGCTTCGCGGATGTCGCGGATGATGTCCAGGTACGCACCGGCCGGTTTGACCATCAGTGCGTCGGCACCTTCCTGCTCATCGAGCAACGATTCACGCAGTGCTTCGCGGCGGTTCATCGGGTTCATCTGATAGCTTTTGCGGTCGCCCTTCAGCGCGCTGCCACCGGCCTCGCGGAACGGGCCGTACAGCGCCGAAGCGAATTTGGTCGAATAGGCCATGATCGGAATCTGGGTGAAACCGGCCGCGTCCAGCGCCTGACGAATCGCCCGCACCTGACCGTCCATCGCCGCCGATGGCGCGATCACATCAGCGCCAGCGCTGGCCGCGGCCACGGCTTGCTTGCCGAGGTTGATCAGGGTCTGGTCGTTGTCGACTTCATGGTTGTGCATCACGCCGCAGTGGCCGTGATCGGTGTATTCGCAGAAGCAAGTGTCGGACATCACGATCATGTCCGGCACAGCGTCTTTGGCGATGCGCGACATGCGCGAAACCAGACCGTCTTCGCGCCAGGTGTCGCTGCCGTTGCCGTCCAGATGATGCGACACACCAAAGGTCATCACCGATTTGATGCCGGCGCGCGCATAGCGCTCGATCTCGCTGGCCAGTTTGCGCTCGGGAATACGCATCACGCCGGGCATGCTTTTGATCGGCACGAAGTCGTCGATTTCTTCTTCGACGAAGATCGGCAACACCAGGTCGTTCAGGCTGAATTCGGTTTCCTGGAACAGACTGCGCAGGCTCGCATTGCGGCGCAGACGGCGGGGACGTGCTTCGGGGAACTGACTGGACATGGGGCCTTTCCTGAAAAAACGGCAGATGAGACGAAAGTCGTAGGGGGCGAAGCTTATGCCTTGCGGAGGGTGAGGTACAAACCTGGATCAATCAAGAGAGCGTTACCGGGTACGCAATAATCCTCGAGGACACAGCAAATCCCCTGTAGGAGTGAGCCTGCTCGCGATAGCGGTGTATCAGTCAATAGTAATGTCGACTGATACACCGCTATCGCGAGCAGGCTCACTCCTACAAGGGGGTAGTGTCAGGAGGGGATGGTCAGGCCGCGGACGACGGCTGGGCGTGCGAGGAATTTCTCCAGCACGCGCGTGACGTTCGGGAAGTTCTGAATCCCCACCAAATCTCCGGCTTCATAAAACCCGATCAAGTTACGCACCCACGGGAACGTGGCGATGTCAGCGATGGTGTAGCGCTCGCCCATGATCCAGTCGCGGCCTTCGAGGCGGCCGTTGAGCACGTTAAGTAGACGCTTGCTCTCTTCGACGTAACGATCGCGCGGGCGCTTGTCCTCGTAATCCTTGCCGGCGAATTTATTGAAGAAACCCAGCTGACCGAACATCGGCCCGATACCGCCCATCTGGAACATCAGCCACTGGATAGTCTCATAGCGCAGCGCGCCTTCCTGGGCCAACAGCTGGCCACTCTTGTCGGCGAGGTAGATCAGGATCGCGCCGGATTCGAACAATGGCAGTGGCTCGCCTTGCGGGCCGTGAGGGTCGAGGATGGCCGGGATTTTGTTGTTCGGGCTCAGCGACAGGAACTCGGGGGACATCTGATCCTGCGTGTCGAAACCCACGCGGTGCGGCTCGTAAGGCAGGCCGATCTCTTCGAGCATGATCGAGACTTTGACGCCGTTGGGGGTCGGAAGGGAGTAGAGCTGAATCCAGTCAGGGTACTGCGCCGGCCATTTCTGGGTGATCGGGAACGCGGACAGATCGGTCATGGGAAGCATCCAGTCACAAATTGAAACCCGATATTAATGTAGGAGCTGCCGCAGGCTGCGATCTTTTGATCTTGAGCCTTCAAACAGGATCTAAAGATCGCAGCCTGCGGCAGTTCCTGCATGAACCGTAACATTCTGTCGTTAACCTTCCACCTAGCCATTCGTGGTTGCCGTTAGAGTGCTGCGCACTCGAGAAAATCGAACCAAATCGGGTTCAGAGGACTCTGAGCTAAGCCTTTCGCAATGGAAGCGCACTACGACAGGGAACACACCCGGCGCTGGAAGCCCGCGGTGTAAAGGTTTGTCAGCCTTAACCGGACATGCTGAAGAACCTTTTATTTGATGACGAACCTTATGCGTTTCGCCAAACATTTCAAACATCGCGCGTACATGATCCTGCCGTCGTTGATGGCGGTCAGTGCGCTGTTCCTGTCGCTTGAATCCAGTGAAAGTCGCGCGCAACCGGCGGACGGTACGCAGACCCTGGTGTTCCTGCGCCACGCGGAAAAACCCGAGGGTGGTCTCGGCCAGCTTAATTGCCAGGGCCTGAACCGCGCCATCGATCTGTCGACCCTGCTCCCGGAAAAATTCGGCAAGGCCGATTACGTATTCGCCGCCAATCCGACGCGCAATGTCGAGGAAGGCGAGCTGGATAACTCCTACAGCTACATTCGCCCGCTGATGACCATCAGCCCGGCGGCGATCAAACTCGGTCTGCCGGTGAACATCGAGTTTTCCGCCAATGACACCAGCGATCTGGCCCGCGAACTGACGGCCGACAAGTATCACAACTCGACGATCTACACGGCTTGGTCACACGGTTATTTGCCGGAACTGATCAATAAAGTCGCAGGCAACGCGGTGGGCGGTAAGCAAAGCATTACCGATGACTGGTCGGGCGATGATTTCGATTCGTTGTATGTGCTGACGTTGACCTGGCACAACGGCAAGGCCAGTTTGCAGAGCCATAGCTACAAGCAGGGGCTGGATCATGGCAAGGAAACTTGTCCGACCTGAGTCATTTGTTGTCTGACCCGGCCCCATCGCGAGCAGGCTCACTCCTACAGTTGAAATGCGTTCCCCCTGTAGGAGTGAGCCTGCTCGCGATGAGGCCAGTCAATTCAACATCAATCCTTCTGACTCACCCGCCCCCGCAAATACTCAATCACCGCCCCGCTCTCACCGGCAAACTCGATCCGCCCGCCCTTCTTCTCGCGCTGAAACACATACATCGGGTCGTAATACTCGCGCAGCATCCCTTCGATCCAGCCGCGATGCAGATCCACCGACCCGCTCCGCCCCTGCTCGATCAGCGCCTCCTCCATCAACACCAGCAAGCGCCGATGCCGCTCGCCACCGAGACGCTTCTGCACGTTGTTCAGGCTTTCCAGCAGCCGCTCCGAGAACAAGGTAAAACCCTCCTCCCCGTGCACCGCCACAAATTCCGCCGACAGATCCACCACGTAATCGCGCAGGATCCGCTCGACGCGATCTTCGAAACTGTCTTCCAGCCAGACCATCGGGTACTGCTGCATGCCCTGATACAACGGCAGCGGCAAAGCACAACTGCCGACCACCCGGCTCTCATCCTCGAGCACGAACTGCTCGATCCCGGCAGCACGCTTCTTGAGGATGTCGATGGCCAGACGGTTTTCAAAATCGATGTTCGATGGCTGCCCGGTGGCGCGTTTGCCGAAACTCGAACCGCGATGATTGGCGTGGCCCTCCAGATCGAGACCATTGCGCAACTGCAGCAACACTTCGGTTTTACCGGTGCCGGTCATGCCGCCGAGCAGGACGAAATCACATTGCGCGATAGCTTGCTCAGTGGTGTCGATGAGGAAGTTGCGCATCGCCTTGTAACCACCGCCGACGCGCGGATAGTCGATGCCGGCCTCATCACGCAGCCACTGCTGAGTGATCTGCGAACGCAGGCCACCGCGAAAACAATAGATATACCCTTCAGGATGGGCCCGGGCGAAATCGGCCCAGGCCTGGATGCGCTCGGCCTTCACCGCACCGGACACCAATTGATGGCCCAACTCGATGGCTGCCTGCTGGCCGTGTTGCTTGTAGCAGGTGCCGATCTTCTGCCGTTCGAGGTCGTTCATCAGCGGCAAGTTGATCACGCCGGGAAACGCGCCTTTGTGAAACTCGACCGGCGCGCGGGCATCCATCAGCGGCCGGTCGTTGAGGAAAATATCGTGGTAGTCGGTGCAGTCGCGGAGCATCAAATCACCTCGACTGCGTTCGTCTGTCGCTCAACCAGTTCGCCGATCGGCGCCAGGTTCAGACCCAATTCGGCGGCGACACGAAGGAACTCGGCATCGCCCTCAGGCGTCACGGCAATCAACAGACCGCCGCTGGTTTGCGGGTCGCACAGCACGCGTTTGTGCAGCTCCTGCACGCGGCCGACTTTGCTCGAATAGCTGTCGAAATTGCGCAATGTGCCACCGGGCACGCAGCCCTGATCGAGGTAGTACTCGACGCTGTCCAGACGCGGCACCTTGTCGTAGGCGATGCGCGCCGTGAGCTGGCTGCCGTCAGCCATTTCAACCAGGTGGCCGAGCAGGCCGAAACCGGTGACGTCGGTCATCGCCGTAACGCCGGCGAGTTTGCCGAAGCGGCTGCCGGGTTTGTTCAAGGTGCACATCCAGTCACGGGCCACGCCGACATCAGCAGCGCGCAATTTGCCCTTCTTCTCGGCGGTGGTGAGGATGCCGATGCCCAGCGGTTTGGTCAGGTACAACAGGCAACCGGCAGTGGCGGTGTCGTTGCGCTTCATGTGGCGTTTTTCCACCAGACCGGTGACGGCGAGGCCGAAGATCGGCTCTGGCGCATCGATCGAATGCCCACCCGCCAACGGAATCCCCGCCGCGTCGCACACCGAGCGGCCGCCACGAATCACTTCGCGCGCCACTTCCGGCGCCAGCACATTGACCGGCCAGCCGAGGATCGCAATCGCCATCAACGGATCGCCGCCCATCGCGTAGATGTCGCTGATCGCGTTGGTCGCGGCAATGCGGCCGAAGTCGAACGGGTCGTCGACGATCGGCATGAAAAAGTCAGTGGTCGAGACCACACCGCGCTCGGCATCGATCTCGTACACCGCCGCGTCATCACGCGAGGCATTGCCGACCCACAGTTTCGGATCAAGGTTCTGCGCACCGCTGCCGGCGAGAATCACCTCCAGCACCTGCGGGGAAATCTTGCAGCCGCAACCGGCACCGTGGCTGTATTGGGTCAGACGAATCGGCTCGCTCATGTGGGAATCTCTCGCAGTGAATGGGGCGGATTCTAGCAGAGCGCGGACAGCCGAACGGGGCAGCCAAGAAATCAAAAGATCGCAGCCTTCGGCAGCTCCTACAGGGAAACGGAAATCCCAACTGTAGGAGCTGCCGAAGGCTGCGATCTTTTGATCTTGAAAAAAAACCGCCCTTTCGGGCGGTTAAACAGGTGCTTCAACCCTAATCAGAATCCCAGACTAAAGCTCACCGTCATCGCATGGTCATTGTTGTCATTCGACAGTTGCCCCGAATAACCAATGCCCAGTTTGCCGGTCGGGCTGATCTGGAAGTCGACGCCCGCTTCGACGATCGCGCTGTCCTTGGCGATCGGCACGCCTTGGGTGCTGAACGAGGCGCCGCCGTCGATGAAGGTCAGGTCAGCGTCGGGTTTGGTGTCGCCGAAGGCATGGCGCCAGCCGATGGCCGCGCGGGAAGGCTGCGCTCATCAGTTCGCAAGAATGCAAGACTGCAAACTTATGACTAAAAAACAACTTACCAAGTCAAGGATAAAAATCCCGTACCGTTGCCCAACGCTCATGCACCCGACGAGCAGCATCATGATATTGCTCTGTCCCCAGTGGAACGCCCTGGTAGGTAGCACGCGGATTTGACCATTGATTAATCCTTGGACACGCCTGAGTAGGGCACGCAGCAGACATAACGGTGCTGAACTTTCCGGGAATACGATACCCGTTCGCATACGATGGATTCATCACAGGAGTACCCGGTTCCCAATTATGATCAACCCCCATGTTATGTCCCAACTCATGATGAAACGTGTAATTGGATATACACTTTCTCTGCGTTAACGAGAACGCGGATGCAAAGCTAGCTGGCATGTAGCCGATACCGCAAACATCATTTGCAATCTCCGTAATCAACACGACCATATCCGCCCGCGTCGCATTGCGTGATTGCGCTACTGGCCCGCCCAATGTTGCATGGTTTACATTCTGAATATTAGGAAGATCAATAGTCGAAGCACCCGATTCATTATAATTTGAGTTATAACGCCCCGCATACTCAAATGTACCGTAAATACCGGTTGCTGCATTAGCTTGATTCGCCAAAGAAAAAGCATTGGCAATTTCAGCCTCGCTAAGACCTCTGGATTGGACAGTGGTTACAATCAAAACACGAATGGGGCCCGTTGTATTTGGTGAAACACCCAAAGACTTTGCTGGCTCAACGACTCCTTTCAAGACAATGGGTTCGCCTCCAGGCGCAAATTTCGATTCGTCCACCTTCACCAACACATGCTGTCCATTTTCCACTTTTTCAAGAGTATAAATTTGGCCCGCCACCCGCAGCGTCCCGTAGAGCTCATCACCATCACGCACGATCGTTGCTGAATTTAAAGAATCTAAATCAACTTCTTCGTCAGATGGAAACCGTTTTTTTCGGTCAGACGGAACTTCACCTATCCAGACATCCAGCCCTTTATCCGACTTTTCAAATTTATTCAGATGATAAGAAACAGTATTATCGTCTGTGAGTGGAATACTAACCTCTTGAGTTCCTGAGGCGACCAATGAGGGATTGACCTTTACCAGTCGCACTTCAGCGCTCGTAGAGGCAGCAAGTAACTCCGCCAGCTTGCCCGTAGCGCGGGCTTGCATCGTCGTTCGCTCCATAGCGGGCTCAAGCTTGAATAACTGATTATCTACATCCGCACTACTGGAGGCCGAATAAAAAACAGTTGCCATCACCAGCCCCATTACTGGTACTGAAATGGAAATATTCGTGTTTGCGCCATTTTGATTTCGGATCATAATAAAACTCCATTTATATTAACCACCGGGACAACTGGAGTTATCTAAAACCATTCCGACATCTACCACAACTGTCAGATCTTACAGGGTGTTTATATATGCAGTAGTTCTTCATATCCAACGACATCATCACCAAAACAACTTGGTCAGCCCATCGCGCAAAGCAAAAAAAAACCGCCCTTGCGGGCGGTTAAACAGGTGCTTCAACCCTAATCAGAAACCCAGACTAAAGCTCACCGTCATCGCGTGGTCATTGTTGTCATTCGACAGTTGCCCCGAATAACCAATGCCCAGTTTGCCGGTCGGGCTGATCTGGAAGTCGACGCCCGCTTCGACGATCGCGCTGTCCTTGGCGATCGGCACGCCTTGGGTGCTGAACGAGGCGCCGCCGTCGATGAAGGTCAGGTCAGCGTCGGGTTTGGTGTCGCCGAAGGCATGGCGCCAGCCGATGGCCGCGCCGGAAGGCTGCGCACATCAGTTCGCAAGAATGCAAGACTGCAAACTTATGACTAAAAAACAACTTCCCAAGTCAAGGATAAAAATCCCGTACCGTTGCCCAACGCTCATGTACCCGACGAGCAACATCATGATATTGCTCTGTCCCCAGTGGAACGCCCTGGTAGGTAACACGCGGACTTGACCATTGATTAATCTGTGAACACGCCTGAGTAGTGCACGCATAAGACATAATGGTTCTGAACTTTCCGGGAATACGATACCCGTTCGCATACGATGGATCCGATACAGGAGCACCCGGCTCCCAATTATGATAACCCCCCATATTATGTCCCAACTCATGGTGAAACGTGTAATTAGAAATGCAACTTCTATTCGTTAAAGAAAACACACCTGTCCGATCAACAGCAACACCAGCAAAAGCTATACCGCAGACATCTTTTGCGTTTTGCGTGATCAAAGCGACCATATCAGCACGATTCGCATTTCGCGCTTGCGTTGTTGGCACACCTAGCCCAGCGTGATTTACGTTCTTTAAGTTACCCAGGTCGTTGCGTGAATCACCCGTCTCATTATAATTAGAGTTATATCGCCCCGCATACTGGAATGTACCTTGAATACCGGTTGCAGCATTAGCTTGATTCGCCAAAGAAAAAGCATTGGCAATTTCAGCCTCGCTAAGACCTCTGGATTGGACAGTGGTCACAATCAAAACACGTATGGGGCCCGTGGTATCTGGTGAAGCACCCAAAGGCTGTGCTGGCTCAACGACTCCTTTCAAGACAATGGGTTCGCCTTCAGGTGCAAATTTCGACTCGTCCACCTTCACCAACACATGCTGTCCATTTTCCACTTTTTCAAGAGTATAAATCTGGCCCGCCACCCGCAGCGTCCCGTAGAGTTCATCACCATCACGCACGATCGTTGCTGAATTTAAAGAATCAAGATCAACCTCTTCGTCAGATGGAAACCGTTTTTTTCGATCAGACGGAACCTCACCTATCCAGACATCCAGACCCTTGTCCGACTTTTCAAATTTATTCAGATGATAAGAAACACTCTTATCATCTGTGAGTGGAATACTAACCTCTTGAGTTCCTGAGGCGACCAATGAGGGATTGACCTTTACCAGTCGCACATCAGCGCTAGTGGGGGCAGCAAGTAACTCCGCCAGCTTGCCCCTGGCGCTGGCTTGCATCGTCGTTCGCTCCATAGCGGGCTCAAGCTTGAATAACTGATTATCTACATCCGCACTACTGGAGGCCGAATAAAAAACAGTTGCCATCACCAGCCCCATGACTGGTACTGAAATGGAAATATTCGTGTTTGCGCCATTTTGATTTCGGATCATAATAAAACTCCATTTATATTAACCACCGGGACAACTGGAGTTATCTAAAACCATTCCGACATCTACCACAACTGTCAGATCTTACAGGGTGTTTATATATGCAGTAGTTCTTCATATCCAACGACATCATCACCAAAACAACTTGGTCAGCCCATCGCGCAAAGCAAAAAAAACCGCCCTTGCGGGCGGTTAAACAGGTGCTTCAACCCTAATCAGAAACCCAGACTAAAGCTCACCGTCATCGCATGGTCATTGTTGTCATTCGACAGTTGCCCCGAATAACCAATGCCCAGTTTGCCGGTCGGGCTGATCTGGAAGTCGACGCCCGCTTCGACGATCGCGCTGTCCTTGGCGATGGGCACGCCTTGGGTGCTGAACGAGGCGCCGCCGTCGATGAAGGTCAGGTCGGCGTCCGGTTTGGTGTCGCCGAAGGCATGGCGCCAGCCGATGGCCGCGCGCGGGGTGAATTGTCCGCCGTTGGCCAGGGTGATGACTTTGCCGGCGCGCAGGCCGAGGGTGGAGAAGGTGATGTCCTGATCGGCTTCCGCCTTCAGACGCCCTACTCCGCCTTTTTCCTTGGCCTTGTCGCTGTCGTAGTTGACGTATGCCAGACCGGCGAACGGCTCCAGCGCGATGCCGGCCGCTTCGACGGTGTAACCGACTTCACCGAACACCTGCGCAGTGCGCGCGTCGTAGTTGGCTTCCAGACGATCGTTGTAGCTGCCGACGCTGACGTCGCGTTTGGTCTCGATGTCGTGCCAGCTGTACGCCGCGCCGAGGCGCACCGCCAGTGCATCGAACTGCGAGTTGAGGTACGCCGCCAGGTGGTAGCTTTCGACCGTGGCATCCGAGCGACGATCATGCGCATCGAGGTCGCTGCGGGTGTAACCGGCCGCCATGCCCACGCGCCACGCATCGTCGAGTTGCTTGTCGGTGCCGAGCATGAAGCCGCTGAGGTTGCGATCGAGGCTGGCGCTGTTGCTGTCGCCATCCGATTCACCCCAGGCGCCGAGTGCGCGCGCCCAGCCGACCATTTCGCCGTGGCAACCGTTGCTGCTCAGTTGGTTGTCACTTGGCGCCAGCGCGCGGCGTGGATCATCCGCAGCGCTGCACGACGGTTGGCGCATGCGATCGTTGACCGCCTCGCGCACGTAACGTGAATCCTCAAGCATCGCGCTGGCGGTGCTGGCATGAATCTCCCCGGACAGACTGTCGAAGGCATTGCGCGCACCGGCCACGCTGAGGTTGATGATCTGGTTCTGCAACTCGGCGCCGGCCGGGCCATTGTTGTCCAGCGCGGTAGCAGTACGACTTTGGTTGCCGGTGGCGGCGACATCGGCAAACGAGTTGCCGTTGCGGCTGACCGCCAGGTTCACCGCATTGGCGTCATACACCAGCGCGGTACTGAGGAAGGCGTATTGCGGCAGATCCGCTGCGCTGAAGGTGCCAGTGACACCACCGCCCGCCGTGATCAGCGTGTAAGTGGTGGCGCCCGTGAACGGCGCCAATGCTGTCACTTGCAGACCTCCGGCCAGCGCCGCCGTGCCGCCGACAGCCAACGGCGTGGCGGTTGGCGAGTTGACCGTCAGGGCCAGCACACCGTCTGCGGCGTTGGTCAGGTTGCCGGCAACACTCAGATTGCCCGCCTCGCCGCCCGACGCCACTACACCGTGGTTGACGACTGAACCGACGCTGCCGTTGCCGCTCAACCCTGCACCATTGGCCACCGTCACCTGCCCGCCCAGCGAACCGCGAGAAGAACGGGTGCCGACTTGCAGGACGCCTTGATCCACAGACACCGTGCCGCTGAATGGTTGATCACCGGTCAACAACAGCGTGCCGTCACCACGCTTGGCAATTGATCCGGTGCCGCTGAGCGTACCGTTGAAAGCGCCATTAACATTCTGTTGGAACACCAGGGCAGCGTTGTCGAGGATGTTGCCTTGCAGGCTGGTGGTGTTACCAATCAGCGTACCGCCGCTGATGGTGGTGCCACCGCTGTAAGTATTCGCGCCACTGAGAATCAACGTGCCGGAATCCAGTTTCTCGATACCCCCGGTGCCCACTAGCGGCACGGCGATTTCGGTGCTCGCCCCGGCATTGACCCGCACCGGTGCGAGGCTGCCGTCGGCACCGTTGACCGGGGTCAGCGTACCGCCCGCACCCGGTGTCAGGTTGTAGCCGTTGGCAAGGAACTGAATGCCGGTGAATTGCTGGTTGCCGACCACGGTGACCGTGCCACCCGTGCCGCCAAACACCGCGAATTGACCGGTCGAACCTTGCGCCTGAGTACCGGTCGGGTCAGTCCAGTTGGTGTCCGGGCCCCACACCCCGCTGCCGCCACCGATGGTGCCGTCCGGATTGGTTTTACCGCCGTTCCAGAACTGCACTTCACCCGGGGCATTTTGCACCAGCAGGTTGATCTGGTTGGCAATCGCGGTTTGCAGCGTCAAGTTGTCGACCGGCACCGGCAGGCTGCCATAGACCAGACCGTTATCGGTCAGGCTGCCGCCGTAGCTGAACAATTGATAGACGCCGGTGCCAAAGCCGCCGGCGTTACTGATGTTCAGCGTACCGTCGAGGGTCAGGTTGCCGGCGACATTGACCACAGTGGTCGAACTCGCCGCAGCGCCAAGACTGAAGTCCAGGTTGGTGCCCGAGGACAAGGTCAGGGCGCCGACCGACAATGGCGCCGCCGTGCCGCCACCGAGCAACGTTGCGCCATCGGCCAGTTGCACGTTGCCGGCGAGCGTCCCGCTACCGCCGAGACTGGCACCGCTGGCCACTGCGACGTTGGCACTGTTGAGCACGCCATTGACGCTCAGGTTGCCCGCCTGCACCGAGGTGTTGCCGGTGAAGCCGTTGTTGCCGGTCAGGAGCAATTGGCCGGTGCCGGTTTTGTTCAGCGTGCCGGTGCCGGTGAGGTTGCCGGTGTAGCTGCCATCGGCGTTTTGTTCGAAGGTCAGCGTCGCGTTGTTGACGATCGCGCCTTGCAGGCTGCTGGTGTCGCCGAAGGTGTTGCCGCCGTTCAACGTGGTGCCACCGCTGTAAGTGTTGGCGCCGCTGAGCGTCAGATCAGCCGTGCCGTTTTTCACCAGACTGCCGGTGCCGGTGATCGCGCCGAACAGCGTGGTGTCCTGGTTGCCGGCCAGGGTCAGTTGCGCACCGAGGTTGATCGCATTGGCCAGTTGTAACGCCCAACTGCTGTCGAGGCTGCCGTTACCGGTCACGCTCAACGCACCACTGCTGATGGCGCTGTTGTTGCTCAACACCAGCGAACCGCCAGCGAGCTGAGTACCGCCGCTGTAAGTGTTGTTGCCGTTGAGGGTCAGGCTCGACGCGCCAGCCTTGATCAGACTGCCGCTGCCGCTGACATCGCCGTCGAGGGTCAAGGCATTAGAGCCTGCGATGTTCAAGCCACCGTTGAGCAGCACATCGTTGGCGAGGCTGATGTCCGCGTTGCTGTCCAGCGCAGTGCCGTCGGCGGCGGTCAATACGCCCGTGCCGAGCGCTGCATCGTTGCCCACGACAATCTTGCCGCCGTTTAGCGCCGTGCCGCCGGTGTAACCGTTGGCCGCGTTGAGCACCAGCGTACCGGTGTCGTATTTACCCAGCGTGCCGGCGCCGTTGAGCGCTACGCCGATGGTCGCGGTGGCGTTCGGGTCAACACGCACAGTGGCGTCACCCAAGGAGCCGTTGACCAGGTTCAGCGAACCGGCCGTGCCGTTTTGCAGGCTGTAGCCGTCGGTGACAAATTGCAGCCCGGTTACGGTTTGCGCGCCGTTGACCGTAACTGTGCCCGCCGCGCCTTGGAACACTGCGAAGTTGCTGGTCCAGGCCTGATTGGTCGTGCCGTTGACGTCCGTCCAGTTGGTGGTGCCAGTGCCCCAAGTACCGCTGCCTCCTTCGACCGAACCGTTGGCAATCAATTGATTACCGTCCCAGAACTGCACGGTGACGCCCGGCGCGGTCACCAGCAGATTGATCTGGTTGGCCAGCGCGGTTTGCAGGGTCAAATCGCCGGGGGTGACGCTGCCCGGCACGGTGCCGATCAGCATGCCGTTATCGGTCAGGCCGCCGGTGTAGTCGATCAGGCGATACACGCCGCTGCCGAAACCACCGATGTCGCTGACGTTGAGTGCGCCGTCGAGGGTCAGGTTGCCGCCGACATTGACCAGCGCATTGCCACCGCCAGAGACCGGTGTGCCGAGGCCGACGTCGAAGTTGGAGTTGCCGTTGAGCACCAGCGAACCGACGTTCAGAGTGCTGCCGGTTGCGCCTGCCAGATGACCGCCATCGGCCACCGTCACGGCTCCGGTCAAGGTGCCGCTGCCGCCGAGGGTGCCGCCGTTGTTGACCAGCACATTGCCACTGGCCAGCGAACCGTCGACCTGCAAGGTACCGGCGTTGACGTTGGTGTCGCCGGTCAGGTCGCTGATGCCGCTGAGGGTCAACGTGCCGGTGCCGAGTTTGCTCAGCCCGCCATCACCGCTGAGGATGCCGGCGAAGGTGCTGCTGACGTTGTTGCCGCCGAGGCTCAGCGTATTGCCGGTGCCGATCAACGCAGTGCCGCTGCCGGTGAGGCTGGCAAGGCTGCCCGAAGCACCGAGATTCAGCGCCGCGCCACCCGCGAGATTGACCGTGGCGTTGTTGCCCAGCGCCGCACCACTCAGCGTGGTCAGGCTGCCGGATGCCACATCGAAGGTGCCGCTGAAGGTGTTGTTGCCGCTCAAAGTCACGTCGGCCAGACCGTTTTTGGTCAGCGTGCCGGCGCCGGCAATCACGCCGCCGAGGGTCAGGTTGTTGTTACCGGCCAGAGCCAGATTCGCATTGACGTTGAGGTTGTTGGCCAGCACCAGTGGCGCCGAGTTGTCGAGGGTCGAAGCGCCGGCCACGGTCAGCGCGCCGCTGCCCAGAGAGCCGCCAGTGCCAAGGGTCAGCGTACCGGCATTCAGCGTGGTGCCGCCGGAGTAAGTATTGATGCCGTTAAGGGTCAGGTTCGACGCGCCGTTCTTGATCAAGCCGCCCGCACCGCTGACGACGCCAGCAAGGGTCAGGTTGTTGCTGCCGGTATTACTCAGGTTGGCGTTGAGCACAACGTTATTGCCCAGGCTCAGCGCGCTGTTGCTGTCCAGCGCCGAAGCGCCGGCGACCGTGAGGTTGCCCAGACCCAGCGCCGAGTTGCTGCCGGCGGTCAGGGTGCCGGCATTGAGAGTGGTGCCGCCGAGGAAGTTGTTGTTGCCGCTGAGGGTCAGGTTCGACGCGCCGTTTTTGCTCAGACTGCCCGCGCCGTTGACCGTGCCGGCCAGCGTCAGATCCGCCGTGCCGACGATGCCGAGATTGCCGGCCAGGTTGACCGCGTTGTTCAGCGACACTGCCGTGCTCGCATCCAGCGTGGTACCGCCCGCCGCATTCAAAGTGCCGGAACCGAGCGCCGAGTTCGACGCCAGAATCAGCCCGCCAGCGTTCAGCGCGACCGGCCCGAGGAAGGCGTTGTTGCCGCCAAGGGTCAGGTTCGCTGTGCCGGTTTTGATCAGGCCGCCAGTACCGCCAATCACGCCATTGAGGGTCAACGCATTGCTGCCAACCACGGTGAGGTTGCCATTCAGTGTCGCAGCGTTGGCCAGCGTCACGGCTGCGTTGCTGTCCAGTTGCGTGCCGGCATTCGCCGTCAATGTACCGGTACCCAGCGCGGTGTTGCTGCCGACAATAATTTTGCCGCCGTCCAGTTGCGTGCCGCCGGTATAAGTGTTGGCACCGCCCAGCACCAGCGTGCCGGCGTCGAGTTTGTTGAGGATGCCGCTGCCGTCGATATTGGCATTGATGGTCGCGGTCACACCCGGATCGACGCGCAACGAAGTGGTGCCGCCAGTGCCGTTGACAGCGGTGAGTTGCCCCGCCGCACCGTTGACCACGTTGTAGCCATCGGTGAGGAATTGCATGCCGGTGAACGCTTGCGTGCCGTTGACCGTGACGGTGCCGGCGTTGCCCTGGAACACCGCGAAGTCGCCGGCCCATGGCTGGTTGACCAAACCGTTGGCGTCGGTCCAGTTGGTGCCGACCGCATTCCACGTACCGCTGCCGCCGTCGACCACACCGTTGGCGATGGTCTGACTGCCGTCCCAGTAGCGGATATTGGAATTCGGCGCCGACACCTGAATATTGATCTGATTGGCCACGCCAGTCTGCACTACCAGGTCGCCGAGGCCGTAACCGACCGGCACGCTGGCGACATCCAGACCCAAATTGGTCAGGGCGCCGGTGTAGTTGAACAGGCGATACACGCCGACACCGAAACCACCCGCGTCAGTAACATTGAGATTGCCGTCGAGGGAGAGGTTGCCGCCGACGTTCATCAGCGACGTGGTCGACGGTGTGCCTAGCGCTACATCGACATTGCTGCCAGCCGCGAGGGTCAGCGCCCCGGCGGACAGCTGGTTGCCCGACGACAACGCCAGATGACCGCCGCTGTTGACGTTGACGCTACCAAGCGCTGAACCAGTGCCGGTGAGCGTGCCACCGGTGTTGACGTTGACCTGTGCACTGCCCAGCGAACCGCTGAGATCGACGATGCCGCCATCGATCGCGGTGTTGCCGGTAATGCCGTTGATCCCGGTGAGGTTCAAGGTGCCGGTGCCGACTTTGACCAGGCCGCCGCTACCGCTGAGATCGCCGTCGAACGTGCTGGTGACGTTGCCGGCGCCAACGGTCAGGGTGTTACTGCCGGTCAGTTGCACACTGCCGCTACCGGTCAGCGCGCCGAGGCTGGCATCACTGCCCAGATTCAGCCCGGCGCCGGCGCTGATGTTGACGCCGGAAGTGCTGCCCAGCGCATTGGTATTGAGCGTGGTGACGCTACCGGACACGATATTCAGCGCACCAGTAAAGGTGTTGCTTCCAGCGAGGGTCAGATCCGACAGACCGTTTTTGGTCAGGCTGCCGGCGCCGTCGATGATGCCGTTCAGGCTCAAATCGTTGTTGCCGGCAACCGTCAGCCCGGCGTTCAACGTGATCGCGTTGCCGATGCCGAACGAGGCGCTGTTATCCAGCGTCGCCGCGCCGCCGACGATCAGGGCGCCGCTGCCCAGACCGCTGGCATTGCCCAGGGTCAGCGTGCCGCCATTCAGAGTGGTGCCGCCGCTGAAGGTGTTGTTGCCGTTGACGGTCAAATTGGCCGTGCCGTTTTTGATCAGTTGGCCGGCACCGCTGGTGACGCCGCCGAGGGTCAGGTTCTGCGTGCCGCCAACCGTCAGCGCAGCATTCAAAGCAACCGCGTTGTTGAGGCTGACCAGCGGGGAGTTGCTGTCGAGTGTCGCCGCTCCTGCGACAGTCAATGGGCCAGAACCCAATGCAGAACTGTTGCCGACGGTCAAGGTGCCGGCATTCAGCGTGGTGCCGCCGAGGTAGTTGTTGGCGGCGTTGAGAATCAGATTGGCCGCACCGTCTTTCACCAGACTGCCGGCGCCGCTGACCAGGCCGGTCAGGGTGATATTCGCTGTGCCGCCGATGTTCAAGGCACCAGCGAGCGCCACCGCGTTGTTGAGGCTGACGGCGGTGTTGGCATCCAGCGTGGTGTTGGCCGCCGCGTTCAACGTGCCAGAACCCAGCGCGGTGTTAGTGCCGACGGTCAGTTTGCCGGTGTTCAGCGCCGTGTTGCCAAAATAAGTGTTGGCGCCGTTGAGGATCAGGTCGGCAGCGCCGTTCTTGGTCAGTCCACCGATACCGGCGACCACGCCGCCGAGGGTCAGCGCATTGCTGCCGCCCAGGGTCAAGGTGCCGGCGAGGTTGACGTTGTTGGCCAGGGTCGCGGCGGCGCTGGCATCGAGGGTGGTGCCGTTCGAGGCGTTCAGTGTGCCGGTGCCGAGGGCGGTGCTGGAGCCGACGATCAGCGAGCCGGCGTTCAGTGCCGTGGTGCCGGTGTAAGTGTTATTGCCGTTGAGGGTCAGGCTCGAAGCGCCGGTTTTGATCAGACCGTTGCTGCCACTGATCACCCCGCCGAGGGTCAGCGCGTTGGCGCCGCCAGCGGTGAGGTTGGCGTTGAGAATAACGTTGTTGTTCAGGGTGGCGGCAGCGCTGCTGTTGAGCGTGCCCGCACCTTCCACCGACAAGGCGCCCGTGCCCAGTGCTGCACCGTTGCCGACGGTCAGGCTGCCAGCATTCAGCGTGGTGCCGCCGCTGTAGGTGTTGCTGCCGTTAAGCGTGAGATTCGCGGCGCCGTTTTTCACCAGTTGGCTGGCGCCGCTGATCACGCCGCCGAGGGTCAACGCGTTGCTGCCACCGATCCCCAGGCTGTTGTTGAGAGTGATCGCATTGTTCAGCGTTACCGCTGCATTGCTGTCGAGTGTGGCTACGCCGCCAACGGTGATATTGCCGCTGCCCAGCGCCGCGTTGGCGCCTGCGGTAATCGTGCCGGCGTTCAGCGCAATGGCACCGAGGAAGGTGTTGGCACCGTTGAGAATGAGGTTGGCCGCGCCGTTTTTGGTCAGCCCGCCACTGCCGCTGACGATGCCGCCGAGGGTCAGATTGGCGCTGCCGCCGACGTTCAAATTGCCGCCCAGCGAAACTGCGTTGGTCAGCGCGACTGCGGTGCTGGCATCCAGCGTAGTGCCCGCTGCGGTGGTCAACGCGCCGGTGCCCAGCGCGGTGTTGGAGCCGACAATCAACGTGCCGGCGTTGAGCGCGGTGCCGCCGGAGAAGGTGTTGTTGCCGCTGAGGCTGAGGTTGGCGGTGCCGTTCTTGATCAAGTTGCCGGCGCCGCTGACGACTCCGCTCAAGCCTAATGCCTGGGTGCCGCCGATGGTCACGCCGCCTGCCAGGGCGACGGCATTGGCCAGTGTCACCGCGGCGGTCGCATCCAGCACAGTGCCTGCCGCCGCGTTCAGGGCGCCGGTGCCCAGCGCGGTGTTGCTGCCAACGAACAGGCTGCCGGCATTGAGCAGCGTGTTGCCGCTGTTGGTGTTGTTGCCAGTCAGGGTCAGGCTGGCAGTCCCGGATTTGGTGATGCCGCCGGCTCCGCTCAACACGCCGCCGAGGGTCAAGGCATTGCTGCCGAGCACGTTGAGCGCGCCGGTCATGCCGATGTTATTGGCCAGCGTGACGTTGGCGGTGCTGTCGAGGCTGGTGCCGGCGGCAGTGTTCAGCGCACCGCTGCCCAGCGAGTTGTTGTTGGTCACCAGCAGGCTGCCGGCGCTGAGGGTGGTGGTGCCGGTGAAACCAGCGTTGGCGCCGCTGAGGGTCAGGCTGCCGGTGCCGGTTTTGGTCAAGCCGCTGCTGCCGCTGATCAAGCCACCGAGGGTCAGCGCACCGGTGCCACCGGCGGTCAATGTGCCGCCGAGGCTGATGGCGTTGGCCAGGCTGATCGTGCCCGGTGCGCTCAGGGTTGTCGCGCCGGTGACGTTGAGGGTGCCGGCACTGAATGCCAGATTATTGCTGACTTGCACCGTGCCGCCATTGAGCGTGGTGTTGCCCAGATAGGTGTTGGCGGCGCCGAGGTTAAGTTGGCCGGTACCGGCCTTGGTGAAACCACCGCTGCCGGAAATCACCCCGCTCAGGGTGGTGGCATTGCCGCCTTGTACCGTGACGCCGCCAGCACCGAGGGAAATCAGATTGCTGATATTCAACCCGGCATTGCTGGCCTGCAGAATCCCGCCATTGGAGGTGAGCACACCGCTGCCGAAGGTGGCGTTGTTATTGAAGTTCGCGATACCGCCATTGAGCGTGGTTGCGCCGCTGACTAATGGCCCCTGCAACGTCCAGGTGCCGCTGTTGATCGTCAGATTGTTGAAGTTGACGTAGGTGGCGCTCGATGCCGTGCCAGTCCCGGTAATACCGCCGCCGACGCCGGCCGGGTTTTGCAGGATCAGGCTGTTGGTGCCGCCCGCGCCGCCATCGACCGTGCCGGTTGGCGCGAAGGTAAGGTTGATGCCGATCAAACCGCCGAGACCGACGCTGATCTGCACACCGTCACCCACCTGCACCGAAGATCCGGTCACTGCCGTGAAGGTGTTGGTGCTCGCCGCCCCCATCGACACGCCGCCGGTAATCGCACCGGCGTTGGTGAAAGTGTTGCCCGCCGCCGAGGTTTCGAATGCGATCCGGCCGTTGATGACGCCGGTGTTGCTGTTGGTCATGTTGACTTGCGAACCACCATAGACGCCGACCACTGGCGTATCGGCCAAGGTGATGCCGCCGATCGACAAACCGGTCGAGGTAATCGTGCCGTTGTTGGTGATACTGGTGGTGCCAGCCGCCGCATTGTTCACGCCAATCGCCAGGCCGTCGATGCTGGTCAGGTTGAGCCCGAGCAGCATCCCCGTGCCACGCATGATGCCGCTGGCATTGTTGAGCACACTGACCGTACTCGTCGCGCCGGTGCCAATAAACGCACCACCGCTCAACACCGAGACCAGACCCAGCAGCGCCGGGTCGATCGTGCCGGAGTTGTTCAGGGAAATATTCACCCCGGTCAGGTCCATCACGTGGCCGCCGAGGGTCGCGTTCATCTGCGCCCCGCTGTTGACGTTGACCGTCAAACCGCTGGTGGCGCTAGAGAAGTTATTCAGAAACAGCGGCAGTGACGGCACGCCCGTACAAGTCACGGTCGAACCGGCCGTGGAGCACGTGGCGAGCGCAGGAGCGCTCACCCCGCCGAACAACAGTCCGGCGACGCTCAAATGCACAGCAAGGGAAAGAGGGGAAAAACGCGAGACGAGGGCGACACCAAACCTTGCTTCCACGGGCTACTCCTTGTATGGCCAGATTCTTCCTTGACGGCGTGGACAAGCAGCGGCTTATTCGACACGCGAATCAAGACTGCGACGGTCATTACAAAACCGTTCTATTCCTGACACACGCTAGTTGATGCCCTGCAATGGGGCCTTGGTTAAATGGCATTAATACTTTGGTGCTAGAGCAGTCTGGAATAAGCCTTTTGACCCGTACTCACGGCTCTTGAGGCCGATGCAAAACCTGTGGGATGGCCTTTGTGGTGAGGGGATTTATCCCCGATGGACTGCGCAGCAGGCCTTGGCTTTTTGGGGCCGCTGCGCGCCCCGTCGGGGATAAATCCCCTCACCACAGGGTTCTTCCCAAGCATGAATTTGTGGCGTGTCCCTCAGTTGACCGATCCATCAGAAAAACCCGTAAAACCCCCAATATTTCAGCCTGTTGAAATAATTGGTACGCCTTGTGCAAACGTTTGCGCAGCGTCAATCACGGCATTTTCGTAACAAAACCCTACAGACCCGCAGAACGCCGGGCCTTGATCTGCAAAAAAGGACTTTGAATGCACGCCGCACTCCCCCTTCGCGCTTCGTTTGCGCGCACGCTGACTGTTTCCTTGCTACTGACCGGCGTTACCGGACTTCTCAGCCACAGCGCTTTCGCGCAACCTGCTCAGCCCGTTCTGCCAGAAGAATCCGCTCAAGGCGAAGCCCTCAGCCCGGAAGCGAGCCCACCGAAAAAAGGCGCGTACCTGTCGGACTGGTACAACCAGGACCTGATGCTGATTGGCAGCAAAGACATCAGCTTCGGCCCGCAACCGGCTGACGACATTTATCTGGAATACGAGTACTTCGGCCGCAAAGGCCCGTTCGAACTGTACGGCTACGTCGACATCCCGAAGATCTTCAACATCGGCAACAGCCACGACAAAGGCGTGTGGGATCACGGCTCGCCGCTGTTCATGGAACACGAACCGCGCATCTCCATCGACTACCTCGCCGGGCGCAGCCTGGCCATCGGCCCGTTCAAGGAATGGTACGTCGCGTTCGACTGGATCTACGACCACGGCAGCCGCAAGGAAAACCGCGCCAACACCCTCTACAGCGGCTTCGGCACCGACATCGACACGTACTCGCGGGTCAACCTGTCGGCCAACCTCTACGGCCGTTACCAGTGGGAAAACTACGGCGCGAGCAACGAATATTCCTGGGACGGCTACCGCGCCCAACTCAAATACATCGTGCCCATCGACAAATTCAGCAACGGCGCCTCACTGACCTACATCGGCTTCACCAACTTCGACTTCGGCTCCGACATCCACAAAGACAATCCCGCCCGCACCGCCAATGCGACGGTGGCGACCAACGTGTTGCTGTACTCGTTCACGCATTTGCGCTTCACGCTGGTGGGCCGGTATTTCCACAATGGCGGCAATTGGGAAGACGGCAGTGAGCTGAATTTTGGCGACGGCAACTTCCGTGCGCGCTCGAATGGCTGGGGGTATTACGCGGGCGTGGGCTACCAGTTTTAAAGGACACAGATCAAAAGATCGCAGCCTTCGGCAGCTCCTACACAGAATTCGCGTTCCCCCTGTAGGAGCTGCCGAAGGCTGCGATCTTTTGATGTTAAACACAGTTGTTTAACAGACACCTGCAGAAACTCTCCCAGGCTACACAACCTTGCGCCATTGCCTACAGCTACGCCAGAATCCGCCGGCTTGTGCGCCTTGGGGACGGGGCCTATCGTTTGTAGGTCGTTGACGAATCAGCGATCGGGTTTCGCAGCCCGGATCAATCGAGGCGCACAGTGCAGCTGACAGCATTGCGTTATGGCGGCTGTGCGCGGGATACCTTCGGGTATGCCGGGTTCCTTGATTCCCGGTCTGCGAACCTGCGTACAGCTGCCACCCCATTCGTTTCGCAGCGAACCGTGGCGGCTCCAACAATCAAGGAGCTTCACCATGTTCAAACCAACACCCAACCCACCCGACATCGACGCTACCTCCCCTTACGAATCCCCCCGTTCACGCAAACTCCACGACGCCGCTGAACGCGCGCTCGATCACTACCTTTGCCCCGGCGCGACTCACGATGATCCGCGTTTGCCGAGCCTGATGTTCGTCATCGCGCCCAATATCAAAACCGAAGATCTGCTGGCCCACGCGTGTGAGTCGATGGCTTCGGCGAGTGTGATGCTCAGTGATTTTGCCGCGGCGCTCGACACGCCGTATCGCCACACGTTGCTGGGGATTCAGCAGGTGGTGATGCTCGGGGAACTGGCGGTGAATCGGGCACTGGATAATCTGGAAGTGCCCGCGTAACCCCAGACGACACAGTCCCTTGTAGGAGCTGAGCTTGCTCGCGAAGGCGGTGGGTCAGTCGACTGAGAGGTTGGCTGATCCACCGCTTTCGCGAGCAAGCTCGGCTCCTACAGGTTTTGCGTTGTCAGGGGAATTTGGGTGGCTCAGGGAATCAGGATGATTTTGTCGCCGCCGCCCTCGTTGACTTCGGTGTAGCGCGCCAGGCCTTCGGCCAGTGGTGATTCGACCAGGCCTTGCGGCAACGGCAGCGAGCCTTCATCGAACAGTTGGCCGAACTGGTTCAACATCGCTGCGCACGCTTCAACGCCGTAGAGCAATGTGTTGACGCCGACCACCGAACCGCCCTTGCGATACAACGCCAGTGCCGGCAACTGCACTTGGCCGTCCACCGGTGCGGCGATGATTGCGATTCGGCCGAAGATTGCCAGCGCCGCCACCGAAGCGGGCAGCCAGAAACCGGTGGTGTCGAAGATCACTTCGGCGCCGCCCTGATACACCGCGTTGACCTGCGCACCGAGGTCTTCGGGTTTATCCAGTTGAATCGTCTGGTAGCCCTGCGCTTGCAACTCCGCCACCTGCTCCGGACGCCGCGCCGCTGCCAGAATTTTTGCGCCGCGCACTTTGGCCAAGGCCAGTGCCGCTGTGGCGACCGCACCGCCGCCAATCACCAGCAAACGCGTGTCGGCTTTGACGAGGCTGCGCTCCAACGCATCCCACGCCGTGGTGTACGGCACGCCAAGGCTGGCGGCCTGGGTGAAGCTCAGGCGCGACGGCTTGAGGGCGACACCGTTGGCCGGCAGTTTGACGAATTGCGCGTGGGAACCGTCGGCGAAAAAGCCCAGCTCACGGCCCGTGCCCCAGACTTCCTGACCGATCAACGCTGGCGGGCCTTCGACCACGACACCGGCGAAATCGCGCCCGGGAATCCGTGGCAACGTGGTGTAGGGGAAACGTCCGAGCACATTTTTCACATCGCTGGGATTGAGCCCGGCCGCTTTGATCTGCACCAGGACTTCATCGGCGCCGGCCACCGGGGTCGGCACCTCGACGAAGCGCAGGGAGGACAGGTCGCCGGTTTTATCGAATTGCAGTGCTTTCATGGAGTGATCCACCGAAGGAGAAAGGAAGATTCAGGACAACCAAGCGGCGACCCATTGCCGGCCCATCGGCCACAGCTGCTCACCCGCAAGCATGCCGAGCAGACCGACCAGCGCGATGGCCGGCGGCGCGGGAGAACGGAAGTCGAGCGCGCCGTACAACAGGCCAACGCCGAGACCGATGGCCAGCGAAATCAGGTAGTTCATGGGGAGAACTCTGCCGTTTGAAAGGAATGGGCAGAGTGTAGGGAGGCGGGCTGGATGGCGTCGGCCAAGGACTTCTGAATTTCGGACAAACCTGCCGAACCAACACGATCCCTTGTAGGAGTGAGCCTGCTCGCGATAGCGGTGTGTCAGTCACTCGTACGTAAACTGACACACCGCTATCGCGAGCAGGCTCACTCCTACAGGTTTTAGGCAAGGCTGCTCATCCGCATTGGGTGTTGAACTGAGACGGGGCGACGCCCAGTTCGCGGCGGAACATGTCGCTGAAGCTGCTCGGTGAATAGCCGAGTTCGCGGGCGATGACGCTCACCGCCACACCCTGAATCAACTCCGCCACCGCCGTCGCCAGTTGTACCTGCCGCCGCCACTCGGCGAAGCCCATGCCCAGACTGTCCTTGAATAGCCGCGCCAACGTGCGCACGCTGGCCCCGGCGTTTTCCGCGTGCTGCTCGAACGGGATCTCCAGCGAGGGCGCGGCCATCACTGCCTGGCAAAGATTCATCAGGCGCCGATCGGAATCATCCGGCATCGGGATTTTCAGCTGCGAACGCCTTGCGCGCTGCAACTCCAGCAGCGCCAAGCCAACGAGCGCCTCGTAATACGCCGGCTCACCGCTGTCGCCCTGCTCCACCAGCCCGACGATCAACTCGCGCAGCAAACCACCGACCTCGATCACCTGCACCGTCTGATCCAGCGTCGCCGCCAGCGCCGGGCGCAGGTAGATATTGCGCATCTGCAAATCCGACACCACGCGAATCCCGTGCGGCACGCCGGGCGGCAGCCACACCGCGCGCTGCGGCGGCACCACCAGCGCTTCATGCGGCGTCTCGACCCACATCACCCCGCTCATCGCGTACAGCAACTGGCCCCAGTCATGCTGATGCGGCTCGATAAACAACCCGCGCGGATAAGTGCGCGCCAGCGGTTGCACGGGCACATCGATGTCAGTGAAATCGGGGGGCGTGGCGAGGGCCATGGCGAGCATTCATTGGGATTGGTGAAGGCGCCATGGTAACCAGTCGCCCGAAACCCCGCCAACGATAGATACCGTCGGACAATCCGAATGAATTTTCCCGGTGCTCAGCGATCCCTCTATTACCACAGGGAGGAATACGGGCTTTATGAACAACGCAAAACTCTACGTCATCGAGTACACCCTTCACGGCACAGCCAAGTCGTTCATTATCCGCTCGGACAAAATGGACAACACCGAGGCGTGGCATTGGGCGAGTTGCGACGCCGGCGTCGGTCGCATTCCGCGCTTTGGCCGTGAAAAAGTACAGAAGACCAGCAAACCGATGGCGGAAAAATTCGGCGTGGAAAACGTCGTCTGGCGACCGACCAGCTAAGCTCAGCCTGCACGCGAACATTCGGGGGAATGCAACCATGATCGATTTCAGCAGCAGCCCGGCGCATCTGGACTACGGCCTCGACACATTGTTTGGGCGTATCACCAAAAGCGTGGATTGCCGCGTGGGTCTGGAAGCGGTCGACGATGATCCGTATTGCTTCGCCCTGAGAGTGCCAGCGCCGTTACCGGAAGACCTCGACCAGGCGAAAACCGTGGTGGTTCGGGTTGAGGGGCGGCGATTGCAAGGCACGGTGCGGCATACCGAGCGGCTGGATGATGAAAGTCTGAAACTGGAAGTGGAGCCTGATTAGGCTCCACTTTTTTTTGCCTGTGTTTATTTGGGATGTGCGCAGTGGCAGCCTTTGCTTGAGCATTCTTCGCCACCTTTGTGGTGGTGGGCGCAGGCTTCGCAGCAGTAGTGTTTGCCGTGTACGGCGTAGGCATGATCGCCTTCTTTGATGGTGCATTTGCAGTTTGGGCAATCGCATTTTCTATCGGGCATGGGGGCAGACTCCTTGGGGTGGTGGTTGTCTGGGGCTTTTAGGTAAGCCGTGATTACCAGTGTAGGAGCTGCCGAAGGCTGCGATCTTTTGATTTTGCTTGTTTGGGGTTTTGGGGGCATATCCGTTGCTGCGGTTGGGGCTTCTGGCGGTTTCGCTCTTACAGCGACTCACTTTTCCAGACGCCGAAAAGTAAGCAAAAGGCTTGGCCCCCGGCGTACGGCACTTCGCCTAGGCTCAGTGTTCCCTCGCTACGGTGCCCATCCGGGGGCATCGCCTACGGTTTGCTTCGCTGCACCTCCTCTCGATGTATGCGGCTACGCCGCACGGCGCTACGCGCCTACCCCGGATGAACACCTACGCTCGGCCTGCCGATGGGGGCCAAAATCAAAAGCCAGATCAAGAGCCACAGCAAAAGCCAGATCAAGAGCCACAGCAAAAGCCAGATCAAGAGCCAGATCAAGAGCCAGATCAAGGGCCCCTCACCCTAGCCCTCTCCCGGAGGGAGAGGGGACTGATTGCGTGGAATGGGAGAGATGCGCCGACTTGGAATACCGAGTTGAATGCACATTTTGAAAGGCCCACCAATCGGCCCCCTCTCCCTCGGGAGAGGGCTGGGGTGAGGGGCGAATCCAACGCAAATCAAAAAGCCGTGCGCGCCCCGCTCTTAACCACTCAATAGGCCGAGTCTCAGCTCGCCTGCTCTTGATCTTAGAGCCCGTCGGCAGGCTGAGTGGAGGGATCGATCCGGGGGTGGGAGCGCAGCGACCGTTTGGCGCAGCCAAACACAGCGAGAGGAGGTGCAGCGAAGCAAACCGTAGGCGCTGCCCCCCGGATCGATCCCGCAGCGAAGGAACCCCGAGCCCCAGCGAGCGGGCCGAACGTCAGGGCACAGACCTTTTGGTTACTTTTGGGGCGTTTGCCAAAAGTGACCCGCCGTAAGGGCGGAACCATAACCAGCCATCACCGCAGCAACGGATATGCCCACAACCCCAAAACAAAATCAATCAGAACCCCGCACACTACTCCGATACATAAACACCAAAGCCCCCGCCAAAAGCACCATCGCCAAAACCCGACTCCCCGACAACTCAATCGCCGGATTCCCAAACCAGCCAAAATTATCAATCAACATGCCCATCCCCAACTGCCCGACAATCACCGCCACCGTCGCCACCGCCGTCCCCACACGAGGCACCGCGCCCACCATGACAATCATATAAACCACCCCAAACAGCGCCCCGCTCAACTGCCACTTGGGCACATCCATCAACCCCACCGCATGCGCCGGTTCAAAAAACAAAATCAACAACCCGGTCACCAACGCACCCACTGCAAACGTCAACAAACTACTGCGCAATACACCAACGGTTTCCCCCAAGCGCCCATTGATCGCCGCCTGAACACTCAACACCGCACCCGCCGCTACAACCACGGCCAACAAAATAATCAGATTCATCATCAACCCCGCGCAATCAAAACAAGTGCCGCGACAATCAACAGCAGCGCCAACCAACGCTCACCGTTGACCTTCTTGCGCGTCGCCCCGAACCAGCCGAAATGATCGATCAACACACTTTTGCCGACCTGCCCGGAAAGAATCGCGATCATCGTCATGGCGATACCAATGTGCGGCGTGGCCAAGGTCAGCACCACCACATAAATCGGCCCGAGCAAACCACCGATCAACTGCCAGCGCGGCAGTGTGTTCAGCGCTGGCCCTTTCTGTGGCCCCGCAAACAACAGCAGCAAAAACAGAATCGCCGAGCCCACCCCAAAGATGCTCAACGTCGCCCACAAATGCCCGACCTGCGCACCCAACGGCCCGAGCAAACCCGCCTCCACCGACAAACCCATCCCCGCCAGAATCACCAGCGGCAGCAACAACAAGCGCAACCCCGGTTTGGCCACCGGCGGCGCAACACTCACTTCATCCAACGTTTGCATAAATACAATCCAGCCCAGTCAACAATGGCGCGGATTATCGGCTGGCGTCGCTGTGCGATAAATGGGAGCATCCGGACAACACTTTTGCGCAACACGCACAGCAGGACAGACCATGCACGGCCTTAACGAACTCGGATTCAAAGCGCTGCGACTATTCGTGGCCGTGCTCGATCACGGCAGTTTTTCCGAAGTCGCCCGTCGTGAAGGCGCGGCGCCCTCCTCGATCTCGCGGCAGATTCAGTTGATGGAGCAAGCTCTGAACCAGCAATTGCTCTACCGCCACACCCGCGCCGTCACGCCGACTGAGGCCGGGCGCATGCTCGGCCATCACGCGCGGCTGGTGTTGGTGCAATTGGAAGAAGCCGAACAGGCGTTGCAGGAACAGCAAAGCGAACCCACCGGCCTGGTGCGGATCAACGCCCCGGTGGTGTTCGGCCAGCGCCATCTGACGCCGTGGCTGGGCAAGTTGTGCGCGCGCTATCCGAAGCTGCAACTGGATATTCAGCAGACCGACCATTACGTCGATCCGCTGCAAGAAGGCGCGGATCTGCTGTTCCGCATCGGCCCGCTGCATGACTCCAGCATGCAAGCGCGGATTCTGGCACCGCACCGCTTTCAGGTCGCGGCCAGCCCGGCGTATCTAAAACGCCACGGCACCCCGCAACACCCCGACGATCTCGCGCAACACCAGTGCCTGGCGTACAAAGGCGCGGCCGGATTGCAGCGCTGGTTTTTCCGTCGCGACGGGCAGGACTGGACGCCGTACTCGGTCAAAGGCCCGATCACCGGCAACCACGCCGACACCCTCACCCAAGCAGCCGAACAGGGCTTGGGGCTGGTGATGTTTCCGTCGTGGCTGATTGGCGAGGCGGTGCGCGAAGGCACGTTGGTGCCGGTGTTGGGCGAGTATCAGGTGTCGAACAGTCTGGAGCCGCAGCAGATTGCGGTGCTGTGGCCGGGGAGTCGGCGCTTGTCGGTGAAGGTGCGCACCGTTATCGACTTCTTCATCGAATGCTTCGGCGAAGTGCCTTATTGGGACAGACCGTAACCCCTGTAGGAGCTGCCGAAGGCTGCGATCTTTTGCTCTTGTCTTTTAAAAACACAGTCAAAAGATCGCAGCCTTCGGCAGCTCCTACAGTGGGCTGCGTAAAACGTCAGATACGGAACTGGCCTACCAGTTTGCCCAGCCGCTGACCAAGATCCGCCAAACTACGCGAAGTCTGCGCCCCCAACTGCGTCTCATCCGCCACGCTGTCCACCGCCACCGCAATCTGGTGCACGCTGCGATTGATCTCTTCAGCCACCGCCGTCTGCTCTTCTGCCGCGCTGGCAATCTGCGCGTTCATCGAGTTGATCGTCGCAATCAACGACGCCATGGTGTCCAGCGAAGCCCCAGCCTGATTGGCCTGCGCCGACGTGCCGTCACCCGCCTCACTGGATCGGCGCATCGCTTCCACCGCCGACTGCGTCCCGGCCTGCAAGCGATCGATCATCCCCTGAATTTCCTGGGTGCTGATCTGCGTGCGACTGGCCAGCGCGCGCACTTCATCCGCCACCACCGCAAACCCACGCCCGGCCTCACCGGCCCGCGCCGCTTCGATCGCCGCGTTCAGTGCGAGCAGGTTGGTCTGCTCGGCAATTGAACGAATCACCCCGAGCACGCCGACAATCGAGCTCACGTCCTGCTGCAAACTATCCAACGAAACGCCGCTGCTGCGGATGTCATCGACCAACGCATGAATCTGTTTGATGCTGCCGGCCACCACGCGTTTGGCGCTCTGACCTTCTTCGTCAGTCTGCTGGGCAGCGACGGCGGCGTTCTGCGCGCTCTTCGCCACTTCCTGCGCGGCGGCGGACATTTCGTTGATCGCCGTCGCCACCTGATCGGTCTCGTGACGCTGGCGCTCCATCGCCTGATCCGAGCGCTGCGCCTGATCCGACACTTGCGTCACCAGCCCGGTGAGTTGCGTGGTCATCTCGGTGATCTGCCGCACCAGTCCGTGAATCTTGTCGACGAAGCGGTTAAACGAGCCGGCCAGTTCGCCGAGTTCGTCCTGACTGGTGATGTTCAGACGACGGGTCAGATCGCCCTCGCCCGCCGCGATGTCATCGAGGTTGGCCTTCATCAACGTCAGCGGACGCAAAATGGTATTGGCCAGCAACATGCCCGCCGCTGCGATCACCAACAGCACCACCACCGCGACGCCAACGATGCTCAGCACCACGCCTTGCATGCGTTCCTGCACTTGCGTTTGCACCAGCGCCACTTGCGCCTCGATGCCGTCGAGGTTGACCGAGGTACCGACCGCCATGTCCCACTTCGCCAGGTATTCGGTGTAACCGAGTTTCGGCACCAGCACCTGCGCATTGCCCGGCAGCGGCGAACTGTATTGCAGATAGTGCGTGCCGTCCTTCGCCACTTTCACCAGGCCCTGGTTGACGTAGACGCCGTTCGGGTCGCGGTTGTCCTTGAAGCTTTTGCCCACGCCCTCCGGATCGTTGGCCTTGAACAGGCGCACGGTCTCGGAGTCGTAGCCAAAGAAGTAGCCGTCCTTGCCGTAGCGAATCCCCGAGAGCAGTTTGATCGCCTGCGCGCGCGCCGCGTCATCGCCGGGGGCGGCAGCGTCGTACAGCGGTTTGATCGTGGTCATGGCCACGGCGACGTAACTTTGCAGGGTGGCTTTGGCGTCGCCGAGCAGGCGCTCGCGGGTCTGCTCGACCTCGTTGTGCGCCTGTTGCTGAAGGATGAACAGCGTGGTCAGGCTGATGACCAGCGCAAAGAGCAGCACCGGGAGGACGGCGAGGGACAGGACTTTAGCCTTGAGGCTCAGGCGCATTGGGGGCTCACTCTTTTGGTTTTATTGGCGTGGTTAAAGGCTTTAACGGCACGCACCACCAAAAGTTGAACCCGCAAAAAAAGATCGCAGCCTTCGGCAGCTCCTACATTGATCTCTGTAGGAGCTGCCGAAGGCTGCGATCTTTTGATCTTCAGAGGCTAAATCACAACACCATCGCGGCCACCCAGCCGAACGCCAGCAGCGGCAGGTTGTAGTGCAGGAACGTCGGCACCACGGTGTCCCAGATATGGTGATGCTGGCCGTCAACGTTCAAACCGGAGGTCGGCCCCAGTGTCGAGTCCGACGCTGGCGAGCCGGTATCGCCCAGTGCCCCGGCGGTGCCGACGATGCACACGATCGCCATCGGGCTGAAGCCGAGCTGCACGCACAACGGCACGAAAATCGCCGCCAGAATCGGCACCGTCGAGAACGACGAACCGATCCCGATGGTTACCATCAGGCCCACCAGCAACATCAACAACGCGCCAATCGCCCGACTGTGATTGATCCACGCCGCTGCGCTTTCGACCAGCGTGCGCACTTCGCCGGTGGCTTTGAGCACTTCGGCAAATCCCGAGGCAGAGATCATGATGAAGCCGATCATCGCCATCATCTTCATGCCTTCGGTGAACAGGTCGTCGGTTTCACGCCACTTCACAATGCCCGACGCCGAGAAGATCAGAAAACCGGCGAGCGCGCCGATAATCATCGAGTCGAGCAGCAGTTGAATGATGAACGCCGCAGCAATCGCCAGACCGGCAATGCCGATGGTTTTCGGGTTGTAGGCAACGCTGACCTGTTCGACCTGCTCGATCTTTTCCAGATCGTAAACGCGCTTTTTGCGGTAGCTGAAGAACACCGCCACCAACAGACCGAAGACCATGCCTAGCGCCGGAATGGCCATGGCGTGCATGACATTGATCTGGCTGATGTCGACGCCGGCCTTGCTGACGTTGGCCAGCAGGATCTGGTTGAGGAAGATGTTGCCGAAGCCGACCGGGAACACCATGTACGGCGTGATCAGACCGAAGGTCATGACGCAGGCGATCAAGCGGCGGTCGATTTGCAGCTTGGTCAGTACATATAGAAGTGGCGGCACCAGCAGTGGAATGAAGGCGATGTGGATCGGCAGGATGTTCTGCGAAGCAATCGCGACCACCCACAACAGACCGATCAGCAGCCATTTGACACTGCCGCCACCGCTCGAATGTTGACGATCGACCATCGCCAGCGCCTTGTCGGCCAATGCGTGGGCCAGGCCCGATTTGGCAATCGCCACGGCGAAAGCACCGAGCAACGCGTAGGACAACGCCACGGTCGCGCCGCCGCCCAGGCCGCTGTTGAACGCCTTGAGCGTGGCGTCGATACCCAAACCACCGGTCAGGCCGCCGACCAGCGCGCCGACGATCAAAGCGATCACCACGTGCACGCGCGACAGGCTGAGAATCAGCATGACGCCGACCGCCGCTATGACTGCATTCATTTCACTACCTCAAAAAACACTGCGGTGGACAACCGACCGCCAGACAGAATGAGTCCGCCAACGCTAAACCGGCGGATTTGCAAAGAGGGTCTTATTAGAAGGGCGCGCACTGTGCCGCAGCGAACTCCCCTTGTCAAAGCCATGCCCTGTAGGAGCTGCCGAAGGCTGCGATCTTTTGATGTTGTTTTTGATCGTCCCCACGCTCCGCGTGGGAACGCCTCAATGGATGCTCTGCGTCCGCTTTGGGACGCGGAGCGTCCCGGGCTGCATTACCACGCGGAGCGTTGGAACGATCAATCAAAAGATCGCAGCCTTCGGCAGCTCCTACAGGGGGAACATGGGCAATTGTGTTTCAGGGATAAAGAAAGCCGATTCGCGGCCGTTACAGTGCAAAGTCGCAGATATTTATCGAATAAGGACGTCTCCATGTCGCTCAGACAACTTTCCATCCAATGGAAAATCACCCTGCTCGCCGGCCTTTGCCTGGCCGGTATCGTGACCCTGTTGGTGGGTCTTTCGCTGTATCGCATGGAGCACAGTTCCGCACTGGTGAAAGCTTCGAGCATGGAAATGCTTACCGAGTCGGCGCAAGCGCGCATCGAGTCCCAGGGCGAAGTGCAATCGGCGGGCATTCGCCAACAATTCATGGACGCCTATCAATACGGCCACGGGTTCTCGCGTCAGGTGCTGTTCCTCCGCGAGCAAGCCGAAAAACGCTTCCTCGACGCCTTCGACCTGCGCGAAGACATGACCCGTCAGGTCAAATCGGCGCTTCAAGCCAACCCCGATCTGCTCGGCCTGTCGCTGGTGTTCGAAGCCAATGCACTGGACGGCAAGGACGAACTATTCGCCAACCAGGCCGAGCTCGGCAGCAACGACAAGGGCCGTTTCGCCCTGTACTGGTCGCAACCGACGCCGGGCAAAGTGACCTCGATGGCGCTGCCGGAAAGCGACATGGCCGACACCAGCACCGGCCCCTCCGGCCAAGCGGCGAACGCCTGGTTTACCTGCCCGCGCACCACACTCAAACCCTGCGTGATCGAACCGTACTTCTACGTGATCGACGGCCACAACGTGCTGATGACCAGCATCGTGTTCCCGTTGGTCGTGGACGGCAAAGTCATCGCCTCGCTGTCGGTCGACATCAACCTCAACAGCCTGCAAGCCACCAGCCAGAGCGCGAGCAAGAAGCTCTATGACGGCCAGACCGCCGTGAGCATCATCAGCCCCGCTGGCCTGCTCGCCGGTTACAGCCCGGATGCCGGCAAACTCAGCCAGCGTCTGGATGCGGTGGACAAAACCAGCGGAACTGAGCTGCTGCGTCTGTTAGCCTCGAACAGCAACGTCACCAGCCTGCACAGCAACGGCCAGTTGAAAGTGCTGTCGCCATTCCAACCGATACCCGGTGGCCCGTCGTGGGGCGTGCTGCTTGATGTGCCGGAAAAAGTCCTGGTCAGCCGCGCCGAAGCGCTCAAGCAACAACTGGACTCGAGCAACACCTCAGGCACGTTGATTGAGCTGAGCCTCGGCGTGCTCGCCGCGCTGATCGGCCTGCTGCTGGTGTGGCTGATGGCGCGCAGCGTGACCAAACCGATCCTCGGTGTGGCGCACATGCTCGAGGACATCGCCAGCGGTGAAGGCGATCTGACCCGCCGTCTGGCCTACGACAAGAAGGACGAACTCGGTCAATTGGCCGGTTGGTTCAACCGCTTCCTCGACAAGCTGCAGCCGATCATTGCCGACGTCAAACGCTCGGTGCAGGACGCCCGCGACACGGCCGATCAGTCCTCGGCCATCGCCACGCAAACCAGCGCCGGCATGGAGCAGCAATACCGTCAGGTCGATCAGGTTGCCACCGCGTCCCACGAAATGAGCGCCACCGCACAAGACGTCGCGCGCAGTGCCGCGCAAGCCGCCGAAGCCGCCAAGGACGCCGATCGCGCCACCCGTCAAGGCCTCACCGTGATCGACCGCACCACCGCGAGCATCGACACCCTCGCCGCCGACATGAGCGCGGCGATGGTGCAGGTCGAAGGCCTTGCCGCGAACAGCGAGAAGATCGGCGCCGTGCTGGAAACCATCCGCGCCATCGCCGAGCAGACCAACCTGCTGGCCCTCAACGCCGCGATTGAAGCGGCGCGTGCCGGTGAAGCCGGACGTGGTTTTGCCGTGGTCGCCGATGAAGTGCGCAACCTCGCGCGCCGCACACAGGAATCGGTGGAAGAAACCCGTCAGGTGATTGAACAACTGCAGACCGGGACGCAGGAAGTGGTCGGTTCGATGGGCAACAGCCATCGTCAGGCGCAGGGCAGTGTCGAACAGGTTGGCCAAGCGGTGACTGCGCTGCGCCAGATCGGCGATGCGGTGACGGTGATCAGCGACATGAACCTGCAAATCGCCAGTGCGGCGGAAGAACAGAGCGCTGTGGCGGAAGAGATCAACAACAACGTGGCGACGATTCGCGATGTGACGGAATCGTTGTCCGGCCAGGCGAATGAGTCGGCGCGGGTGAGTCAGTCGCTGAACAGCCTGGCGAATCAGCAGCAGAGTTTGATGGATCAGTTTCGCGTCTGAGACCACCACAATCGGTAGGAGCTGCCGCAGGCTGCGATCTTTTGATCTGGCTGTTTAAAGATCAAAAGATCGCAGCCTGCGGCAGCTCCTACCGGTTTTAGGCTCGGATCGGAATCAGCGTTTGGGCAGGTTGATGAGGACTTTCAGCCCGCCCCACTCGCTTTCCATCAACATCAGCGTCCCACCCCACGTATCAACAATATCGCGCACAATCCCCAGCCCCAAGCCATGCCCATGCGTCTGCTCATCCAGCCGCGTCCCCCGACTAAACACCTGCGCGCGCTGTTCTTCTGGGATCCCCGGCCCGTCATCTTCCACGCTCAGGGCAAATCCCTCAGGCGTTTCGACCACGCTCAAACGCACCTCGGCATCCGCCCACTTGCAGGCGTTGTCGAGCAGATTGCCCAGCAGCTCCAGCAAATCCTCACGATCCCACGGCAACTGCAATCCCGTCGGCGCGACATAACTCAACGCCAGATGCTCGCCATGAATCATGTTCAGTGTCGCCAGCAACCCCGGCAGTTCGGCATCGCAATCAAACAACGCCCCCGGCAACGCATCGCCAGATAATCGTGCGCGGTTCAGCTCGCGATTGAGCCGTTGCTGCACCTGTTCCAGTTGTTCGAGAAGAATCTTGCGCAGCTCGGGATGGGCATCGAGTTTCTCGCTCGACGCCAGGCTCAACAGCACCGCCAACGGCGTTTTCAACGCATGCCCGAGGTTGCCCAAGGCATTACGCGAACGCTTGAGACTGTCCTCGGTGTGCGCAAGCAAATGGTTGATCTGCGCCACCAACGGTTCCAGTTCCACCGGCACTTGATCGTCGAGTTGCGAACGCTGGCCCTGCTGCAATTGCGCGATCTGCTCGCGGGCCTTTTCCAGCGGCTTCAGTGCGCGGCGCACGGTCAGCCGTTGCAAAAACAGAATCAGCAGCAACGCCGCCAACCCCAGACCGAGACCAATCTGGCGCATGCGCTGAAAGCTGTCGCTGACCGGCGTGTAGTCCTGCGCAACGCTGATCGAAATCGACTGGCCCAGACGCCGATAGTCCGAACGCAGCACCAGCAACCGCTGCCCGTCCGGGCCCAGTTGCAAGTTGCTGTGCAGACCGGGCTGATCCAGCAGCGGCAAGTCCTGATCCCACAGCGAGCGCGAACGCCAGTGGCTGTCGGCAAAATCGATACGGAAGTAATGCCCGGAAAACGGTCGCTGATACGCCGGCGACAAGTGCCGCTCATCCAGCTGCAACCCCATGGGGCCGCGCACCAGCGCCACCAACAGGGTTTCGCTGTCGTCGCGCAGGCCGGCTTCGAGGTAGCGCTGCAAACCCACTTCGAACAACCACAAACTGGTTTGCGCCAGCACCAGACCGACGATCACCATCACGCTGATCAAACCCAGGCTCAAGCGGCGCTGGATTGACCTCATGAAGCCTGCCCGCCGAACAGGTAACCCTGGCCGCGTCGGGTTTCGATCACGCTTTTGCCGAGCTTGCGGCGCAGGTGATTGACGTGGACTTCGAGGACGTTGGAATCGCGCTCGGTTTCACCGTCGTAGAGGTGTTCGGCGAGGTGACTTTTGGAAAGGATTTGCTCGGGGTGCAGCATGAAATAACGCAGCAGACGAAACTCGGCGGCGGTCAGTTGAATGTCGGTGCCGTCGCGCACCACGCACTGACGGCCCTCGTCCAGATGCAGGCCGGCGGCTTGCAACGTCGCCTGATTGGACTGGCCCTTGGAGCGGCGCAGCAGCGACTGTATGCGCAGAAACAGCTCTTCGGGGTGAAACGGTTTGGTCAGGTAATCGTCGGCGCCGGCCTTCAGGCCTTCAATGCGTTCGGCCCAGGAATCACGCGCGGTGAGGATCAGCACCGGAATCGCCAGACCGCCCGCGCGCCACTGCGCCAGCACCTCAAGCCCCGGCACACCAGGCAGACCGAGGTCGAGGATGATCAGGTCGTACGGCTCACTGCTGCCCTGATACAGCGCATCACGGCCGTCCGCCAGCCAATCGACTGCGTAGCCTTGGCGTTGCAGACCGGCGAGCAATTCGTCCGCCAGCGGTACGTGGTCTTCCACCAAAAGCAAACGCATCGATCAATCTTCCTTGTCTTTCACTAATTCACCGGTTTCGGCCTTGAGGTGCAACTCACGGGCGACACCCTCGACGGTAAGCAACTCGACCTCATAAATGTAGACGTCGTGTTTCTCTTCCAGCTCGACTTCCAGCAGTTTGGCGCCCGGATAACGATCCATTGCCTGCTGCAGCACTTGCTCCAGCGGCAGGATGACGCCCTGGCGACGCAGGTTCAGCGCTTCGTCCTGATCGAGGTCGCGGGCCATCGCCGCCGAGCAAAAAACTACCAGCGCCAGCGCCGTGCGGCTGGTGGCGCGAACATTAAGCTTCATTACGTATCCTGATGATCCTTGAGAACCTGCCCGGTCACCGCGTCTAATTCCAGATCCCAATTGAGACCCTGCGGATCACGCATTTCGACCTGGTAGATGTACTTGCCGTACTCTTCTTCCAGCTCGGTTTCGGTGATCGTCGAGCCCGGATGTTTGGCCAGCGCGGTTGCGTTGAGCTTCTCGAAGGAAACGATAGTACCAGCGTCGCGCAGGCGCAGGGCTTCATCCGGGCCCAGATCGCGGGCGTGGGCGATGCTGGCAGTGAAGCCGATGATCGCGCAAATGGACAGGGCAGTCAGGGTTTTCAAAAGGGTGTCTCCGTATTTTTTATGTATTGCTCACGGTCGGCACCTTAACCAGATGAACTTAACTGAAACTGAATTGCCATCATTCTCCCTCCCTGAAATATCTCCTGTAGGAGCTGCCGAAGGCTGCGATCTCTTGATCTTGTTTTTAAAAAGCCAGGATCAAAAGATCGCAGCCTTCGGCAGCTCCTACAGGATTCTGTAACATGTGCTTATAATTGTTCGCTTGCTAACGATCGAGACCGGTATGACCGCCATCCACATCAAGTTCCCCGCCCTCACCCTCAAGGCCGGCCCACGGGCCATGGCGCGGATTCGCGCGCAGGGTCTGAGCGCCGCTGACGTCGGCACCTTGCCCGGTGCGGCCGGTGGGCCGAAGGCGTTGGGGATTCAGGGGCTGGATCTGGCGCTGTTCGGTGAATGGCTGCCGAGTGCGCCGCGTGAGCGTTCGCTGATTGGCGCCTCGGTCGGTTCCTGGCGCTTCGCCAGCGCTTGCCTGCCGGACGCCGCCGCAGGCATCCGCCGCCTCGGCGAGCTCTACGCCGAGCAGAACTTCAACAAAGGCGTGACCATGGCCGAGATCAGTCAGAGCTCGCAGCGCATGCTCAATGACCTGCTTGATGGTCGCGACGCGAGCATCCTCGACAACGCGCATTACCGCTTGAACATCATGGTGGTGAAAAGTCAGGGGCGTCTGGCTGATGACCATCGCGGTCGCCTCGGTCTGGCGCTGGGTTCGGTGATCGCCGACAACCTGCGCGGTCGTGCGCGACTGTCGCGGCACTTCGAACGGCTGATCATCCACGATCCGCGCCTCGCCCCGCCGGTGAATGCGCTCGACGATTTCCCGTCGCGCTTCGTCGCACTGAATGCCGGCAACTTGCGTCAAGCGCTGCTGGCCTCGGGGTCGATCCCGATGGTCATGGAAGGCGTGCGCGACCTGCCGGGCGCCGGGGCTGGCACCTTCCGCGACGGCGGTCTGCTCGACTATCACCTCGATCTGCCCTACAGCGGTGACGGCATCGTGCTCTATCCGCACTTCACCGACCGGGTGATTCCGGGCTGGTTCGACAAGACCCTACCGTGGCGCAAAGCCTCGGTGCAGCGCTTGCAGGACGTGCTGTTGCTCGCGCCGTCGAAGGAATACCTGGCGCGCCTGCCCTACGGCAAACTTCCTGATCGTAACGACTTCAAACGCTTCATGGGTGACGCACCGAGCCGGCAGAAATACTGGCACGCGGCGATGGACGAGAGCCGCCGTCTGGGCGACGAGTTCCTCGAACTGACTGCCAATGGTCGCCTCGCCGAGCGCTTGCTGACCCTTTAGTCAGCACGGCCAAACACAAGCTGGTAAACTCGCCGCCTGCCCGAATCGCTGCGGCGAACACCATCTGAACAGAGCCGAAAATACCGTGGAAATCTTCAAGGAATTTACTTTCGAATCCGCCCACCGCCTGCCGCACGTCCCGGACGGCCATAAGTGCGGACGTCTGCACGGTCACTCGTTCAAAGTGGCGCTTCACCTGAGCGGCGACCTCGATCCGCACACTGGCTGGATCCGTGATTTCTCGGAAATCAAAGCGATCTTCAAGCCGTTGTACGAGCGTCTGGATCACAACTACCTGAACGACATTCCTGGCCTGGAAAACCCGACCAGCGAAGTGCTGGCAAAATTCATCTGGAATGAAATGAAGCCGTTGCTGCCAGAACTGAGCGCGATCCGTATTCACGAGACGTGCACCAGCGGCTGCATCTATCGCGGCGAATAAACGCAAAAAAGGGTCGTGAGCATTACTGCTCACGACCCTTTTTTTATTCGCTCAGCGAACTTAGTCGCTGAGTGAGTCGATCAGCGTCTTCAACTCGATCACCTCCCCCGCAGTCTGCACTTGCTGCAAAGTGCTCAGCAGTTGCTCGACATTCAGCCGGTGATCGCGCCCCTCAATGGCGACGCTCAAGTAGATCGGCACCCGCAATTGTCCATCCTGTGGCTCGACGTCGCGGATAATCAACGTTTGCGCAGTGTCCGGATCGACCAGCAACAGGCTGCCCCGCGCCTCCGACACCAGCCAGTGCGCACTGCCGAACCGTTCCAGTAGCAGCGTATGCTCACCCGGCGCACCGTCTTCGGAGACATGCCGGCGATCGACAACAATACAATCCAGCCGTCGCCAGGCCTCGTCCGATACCCGGAACGTCTGCGCATTCAAACCGAATGCCAGAACCAACGTCTCGACCCCATCAAGCAACAACGGTTGCAAGTCGTCGACATCGATTGTGCTTTCCAGCGTGAGCACCTCACCGTCCCGCGCCGCGTGACTGGCCGCAAGGTTGAAACGGTTATCCGAATCGCGGCGGTAAAATACTTTGTCCAGTGCATCGAACAACAGCGTCTGCCACACGTTTTTCACCCCCAGGAACTGCGCCCACTGACCGTCGGGACGCCCCTTGAGGACAAACAGTTGCTCTTGCTCCACCAGGTAGTAAGCATACTGATCGCCACTGTGCTCAACCGCGAGCACCGGTGCGTGGGCGTGTCCCGCCAGCAGATTGTGCAGACGCGCCTGAAGTGACAAGCCGCTCTGATCGGCACGAGCCCATGCATTTTCCACGCTGACTATCCGCGCTGGCTGCTCATCCACCAGTTCAAGATTGACGCCTTCGCGAGTGCGGCCGCGCAACCGCTGTCCTTCGCTGACGACGTCGGCAAAACACCACTCGGCCCATACTTTTTGCGCCGCCGGTAACCGCTCCGGATGCAGCAGCCGCGAACCACCGGCAAATGCCTCGCGAAGCGTTTCGGCGCTGCTGAATTCCTGACGATAGAGCTGACCGGCTTCGGTATCGAAAAACCATACGGCCTGGCCATCCGGGGTCAGACTGAGCAACGCCAGCTCTTTGCCAGGATTGACCTGACTCACACACAGCTTGCCGTCGACACACCAGGCCGCCAGCAGGGTATGTTCGCTGAACTGCGACAGGCCAATCACCGGGAAAGGTCGTTTGCCGTGCTCGATGACCAGCGCAGGCAGCGCGAAAATCCAGTCGGGGTGATGGTCGAGCCAACGCTTGCCGACACCGATGAACGTCGGCGCAGCGTCCTTATCGATCTCGAACATCTGCCCATCGCCCCTGGTCAAGATGTAGCGACCTTGCGATTGCGTCACTTCAGCCACATCGCTTATCAAGGTTTGATCAAGCGCGCTATCCGGACCTGCGGGATTGGAAAAACCACGTATCAGCGCGCTTTTCGCCACGTCGTAGAAGAGCATTGACTCATTGTCCGACTGATCCCACATCAGCATGATTTTTTGCACCGGCTCCTCGTCATCCGAACCGTCATTTGCGTAAAACTTATCGTCACTCAAACGTATCCAGCCCGACGCCACAGGATTGCCCAATAGATAGCCACGCACTCCCACAAACGGAGCGGATGTCCAAAGACTTAACGGCACGTCGATCTCGGCAAGCGCCGCCAGTTGATCGTCGGGCTGCACAAACCGACTGAGCCGCTCCGCCCACGTCCCGCCTAACCACGCAGTATCGCTCCTGAATGCGTAGTCAGCGTTGATGTGGACGAAGGTGACGGTGTTGTCGGCGATCAGGTACTCCAGCGTGCAGCGCGCGTCTTCATCGTGGATCATTTCCTGAAGAACACGCAGCTTGCCGTCAGCGGTTTGCTCGCAGCCAATGATCTTCGAGCCTTCGCGCGGACTCAGCAGGCGATAAGCATGATTGACGCGGCCCATGGCGGCATCGACGTGCCATACCGTCGCGTAATCCGGGTGGTAGAACCACGCCTGTTGACCGGAAACGCCGCCCAATGCCATGCCTTCGCGTAATGCGGCCGGCATGTCGCGCACATACAGCACTCGATCCAGTGCCACGTCGTAGTAAGCGGTGGTGTATTGCACATCGGCGTCGTGATTAAACGGCACGATGAAGTGATACAGGGGCACATAGCGGCCAGCCAGTCGATTGGCTTTGGCCAGCGTGCGCAGGCGCGCCAACACCGTGGGCATGTCAGCAGGCTTGGCATCTGGCAACTCGTGGGTACTTTTGCTCAGCGTGATCGACACCAACATCCACGTGTCTTTCTCTCGATCAAACTGAAACAGCTCGCCATCCCTGAGCAGCAGAAAACCGTTGAAGCCGGCGACCCGTACGCCGCCGACGATCAGATCCCCACCGCCAAAACCGACCTGTTTCTCGCTCGCCCAGGGGGCCCTGATCAACCAGTTGACTTCATGCAAGCCGCCGGGTTTGCTCAATCGAACCTTGATGACACCGGGTGTCAGTGTCAGTTGATAAAGCCCGGATTGACCGGTGATCTCGTAACTCAGCAGGTTGTGCCATTCCTTCGGCAATTCAGGGACGACCAGGTAACGCGCCTGATCATCCAGCGTCACTGTGATGGTCGTCGGTTTGTTGACGGGCAGGAGCTTGTAAAGAATGTGTGGAAACGGGGCGGTGGAGAAAAACTGGAAGCGCTGCTCGTCATTGTCACTGGCAAATTCCAGGCGTTTTTTCCAACTGTCCAGAATGTTCGGATACAGGGTCATTGAAGAGCTTTCGAAGTAGCCTTCGAGGTCGCCATCGTAAGCCTCATGCAAAGCCTTTACGCGCGGGTAAAGATCATCGTCCGGCTTAAATCCCGAAAACAAAACCAAATTGTACTCATACCCGTAGTAACACTGGGGCGTACAGGGCAGAACGACGATTTCTATACCCCGATCATCCGTCTTGCCGAATTTGAGAGTGCCTGCGCGAGACATCGCCTCGCGAATATTGATGGCCCGATGCAGATGCTCAGGGAACGAGTTGTAGCCAGGCAAACCCAATGTGTGCGGCTCCAACGGGAAAAACCGCTGGCTATCGAACTTGACCTGACGCGCCTGCAGATCAAGTTCGGTGATCACCGCTTCCACGGCAAACTTCAGCACACCGTCCTTACGCTCGACCCCTTCAAGCCCGTAGGCATCGTGAATCATCAACAGATGTCTGCCGACGTTTCGTGCCTTGTCACTGATTTGTCCAAGGTTGCTGGCGATGGCCGTGAAACCGATGCCCAGCCCCAACAGCGGCACCGCCAAAAACGAAGCTGCCGCACCCACGGTTCCGCCCACGGCCAACGCGGTCACATCAAGGCCCAGCGCTGCCAGATTGAACGCCAGTTGCGTGGTCAGCCGCGAACGTTCTTCATCATTGCTTGCCACCGTCAGGCCATGGATGTCGAAGCCGATATTGATCAGTGAAAAGCCGATACCGATACCCGTCGAAACACGCCCCAACAGCCGACCCGACACCGAGGTTTGCTGCTTGATAAACGCCTGTTCGCTGAGTGCCACCTGACGCACCAGATTGATCATCTGCACCGTGTCTGTCACCACGCCGTAGGCCAGTTGCGCATAGCTCACATAGACCTGAACCTGCAGGGCGATGGACAGCGTTGGCAGCGAACCGGCATCGATCTGACGTTCGCGGTCGCGCATTTCCGTCACCAGTGTCTGGATGGCAAAAGCGAAACTCAGCCGACTGCCACCCTCCTCCGCGCCAGGGCCGCCGGTATTGCCGGAAACCGCATCGACCAACTGCTGAATTCCTTTTTTTACTTTCAAGAAGCGCGCATCGGTGGTGTTGATGTGGACGCTGTCGGCCGGATGTCGCGCGTCGATCATGGTGAGCGAAAAGCGCCCGTCGGCGGTGCTTTTGACGGTTTCCAGAAGCGGCATGTATTCGCTGCGCAGCCCATGTTCGTTGCGCAATTGGCGCGTCGCCAGATCGAACTCTTGCGTCAGATAGCGTGCATCCACTTGCGCGAGGCTTTCGCCCAGTCGGGCATTTTCCGACAGCGAGCGTGCCCTCAGCGCTGATTGCTTCTCCCACACACTGATCGACTCAACCCCCGGGAGCGCAGTGTTCTCAAGCAAGCTGCCAACCTGCAGACTCGAGGGCAACACGGTCTCGGCAATGGCGGCAGTGTTCAGCTCAACCACGTTGAAGCGCAGATCGCCGGCATCCGCCAAACCATACAACCTTGCCAACTCACCACCATCGCGAAGCAGGTGTTCTTTGATGCCTTGTTGCATCGCCGATCCATGCTCGAAACCATACACCGCGAAATTCGGCTCAAAGAAGCGATAAGCCGTGCTGTCAGCGTTCACCACTCGGGCCGCCAGCAACACATGATTGCCGGTGTCGAGCAGCAGCACACTGGACGCCGCTTTCGCCTCCAGCGCCGCCATCACTCCCTGCAAATCGTGACTTCCCAATGACGTGCCGACGAGGTTCATGCGCACCTCACGCAGCTCATCGAGCGACAACAGTAACGCCCGGGAGTCAGCGTCCGCTGGCGCCAGACTGGCGTTGGCGACCCTGCCGATCAGCGCGCGTTCGGCGCTCTCACCACGGCTGAATGCCACCGCCATCAGCAACGCCAGCGGATAACAGCGGCGGCCAGGATCACCCGCCGCGTGCACCAGAAAGGCCTGGGGCATTTGCCGCGCAGAGACCGCGCCCGCCTTGAAAAACTGCTCGCGCACGGGCGCTGCCTGCTTGAGGATCCGGGTGCGATATTCCCACTGCGCGGTGGCATTGATTTGCGCAATGGATTGGCCCCAATGACTTAGCGTCAGCGACCGCGACAGCGCCAGTACCTTGAGTTCACGGGCCGACTGCTCGCCCCGTTTGACGTTACGCGCCAGCGCCGCTACGAAGGCCGGGGCCTGACGTTCAGACAAGGTTTTCTCGATGGCAGCAAAACGCGCGAATAACCCGTCATCAGCGCTGTCTCTGGCGAGTGCTTGCGCGGCTTGCCACGCGGGTTCAAACCCTGCGCTATCAAGACTTTCAGCAGCAAACAGCCCGCCAAGTACCACGCGATGCACCGGGCTCAGTTGCTCAAGGGGTAGCGAACCACGCCCGAGATGCACCAACAGTTCATTGAGATTTTCCGGGTGCTGTGCGCCGACGGACGCCGGGATGTCGTCGATCCGTTGGCTTCGTATTTGACGACGCTCATCGAAACTCAGGCTGGCGTTGCCCGCAAACACCACATCGCCACTGAGCTTGTCGCTCATGGCCCGAATGAACGGTTCGCCCAGCTCATCGATCAGCCGTTGCACGATAGCGGTGATCAGTACCGGTTTGCCCTCAACCACTGGCCAGCCACGCTTGAAGGTCAGGGTATTCGCCGGTTTGAGCAGCTCCTGCAGATTGGCGGTGTAACGTGCCTTGAATTTGCCGTCGCGCCAGGCTTGTTGTTCGTTCGCCACCCAGGAAGATTCGCTGTCGTCGCGCTCCTTCCAGCCGCTGATCAACTCCTCTTCAGTGGCCGTGTTGTAGCCGTATTTTACGTGCTGTAACGCTTTGACCTGCAATGCCCCGCGCGACGTGTATCGATGCTCGGCAAAGAGCTCCGTCCCCGCCAGTAACGCACCAGGGCCCGTGAGATCGATCGTTGCACCGGCTCCCGGTACGACACCGTCCCGGTGATACGTGACAATCGCGCTGATAATCCGAAACTCATACGCTTTCCAGAGACGTAGCAGCGTTTCATTTCCGGCGAATGGCGAATCAATTTCACCCAACCTGGTTTGCGTCTCGCTCAGTACCTGCGCTTCCTCCCAGGCAAGGCCCTTTTTATCCAGTTCGCGCTCAACCGCTTCGATGACGTCGTAGTAATACCGAACCAGTTTCATCGTAAAAAGCGTCATGTCAGCTTGCGAATGCGCAACGATGTAAGCATTCATCAACTTTGGATTGGGCGAACCGGGATCGGTCGGTGATCCCATGCCAAACATATCAGTGGCGGTGGACTGCGAATTCACCGGTGCAAAAATCTGATCAAGTGTTGGTAAACTTTTCGCCAACGCCTCAAGTTCAGCAAACTGTGCTTGAGGAATATTAACCAACACGTCCTGATATCGACTGCCATCGCGCCCAGGCATTAATTGCGGGTTGTGATTGAGCAGCAACTGCAAGACACCGGCTCGCGCCGACGAGTCCATCTTCGCGATATTGATACCCCCGATCTCATCAGCGAGCGGCAGCAAGTAATCAAGGTCACTGTAAACACCCCCCTCCCCATGCACAGCTTGCAGCCGCACCACATCGGAAGCCGCCGCAAAGTTGCCACGCAAGGATATTTCACGGTCATAGGCAGACCACAGAAAGTGTTCCCTGAACGCCTGCCGGGCATTGCGTACCTGCACACGTTCGTCGGCCATGTCCAAGTGACTTTGCAAGTAGCGCTCTCGCGCCGCCCGCAGTTGCGACTTGTCCTGAGCAAATGCTTCGACCAGAAATTCGATGCGCGCTTCATCGGGGCTCAGCCCGCGTACTTGTGCTTGCTGGATGAAATCGAAGGCCTGTCGCCGCAAGACCGCCAACCGCGCTTCGTACAACTGACTCAAGGCAAAACTGGAAATCGGCTGATCGCCCCCTGAAAGCATGGCGTCTGCCTTGGCGGCTTGCACCAGGGTGCGATTGACATCAAACGCCATCAACGCCTCGGGGTCGTACCAGAGACTGAAAGTAAAGTCTGCCGGGGCCCGGGCTTTCCAGATATTGAAGTAGTCGCGCTGATTGACGCCAAACATTGCGCCGCCCACCCAGACAAAATGCAGGTGTTTCGGCACTTCATGGGCAGTCAGCATGACGGTGTTTTGCAGACGTTGACGATAACTTTCCACTGTACGCACAAGATCAGCCAGCCCCGCAACTTCTTCCTGACTCTGCAACGCCAGCAACGTTTCCCGGAACAGGCTGATGGTCTGGAGCATGCCCTCCGATGTCTCTTGCAACAGCGCCGCCGCCTGATACCTGAGCGCGGCTTCGTAGTGTTCGGCGCCTTTGAAGGCGTTCAAGATGCTCTCAACCTCCGAAGGGGCAGCGATCTTTTGCCATTCCTGATATTCACTGATTACAAAACTTTCTGAAGCCATTCTTAAACATCCTTTTTAGCGATAACTTCGAAAATAAAAGCGACACGCAGCCGTTCACCCAACTTCACAAACACTGAAGTTGAAAATTCGATCTGGAATTAAATACGAGAACAAAACTACGCCATGCCCACAAAAAAACCAAAAACAACGCACTACAAGCCATTACGGAAACATGCAACAAACAATCGAAACTTTGAGAAAGATACTTTATAGAAGCGGCACAACCTATTGGCCGATTATTGATTATGCTATTGGCTTGAACACGCGAAGAGGACAGCCCCATGACAGACTGGCTGCTGGATCAAGTCTTTGACTTCAACGGTCACTCAGTGCGCCATGCCGTACGTGGCGATGGCCCGCCGCTGGTGTTCGTGCATGGCACACCTTTCTCGTCTTACGTGTGGCATCGGATTGCGCCGCACTTCTTTGCCACGCACCGTGTGTATTACTTCGATTTGCTCGGTTATGGACGCTCCGCGAAACCTGCCGCCGATGTCTCCCTCGGTGTGCAAAACCAGTTGTTGGCGCAGTTGCTCGATCACTGGAATATCCAAAATCCCGACGTGGTCGCCCATGACTTTGGCGGTGCCACGGCGCTGCGCACTCACCTGCTCAATGGCAAGGATTACCGCAGCCTGACGCTGATCGATCCGGTGGCGCTGACGCCATGGGGCTCGCCGTTTGTGCAGCATGTTCGCCAGCACGAAGCGGCATTCAGCGGTCTGCCCGATTACATCCAGCGCGCCGTCGTGCCGGCCTACATTCGCGGGGCGATTCACCGGGCGATTCCCGACGACGAACTCGCGCCTTACGTAGAGCCGTGGCTCGGCGATCCCGGGCAAGCGGCGTTCTATCGGCAGATTGCGCAGATGGATGAGCGCTATACCCGTGAGGCAGAACCGTTGTATCCGAGCATCCGCTGCCCGGTACAGATTCTCTGGGGCGAAGACGATCAGTGGATTCCCATCGAGCGTGGCCGAGCGTTACATCAAATGATCCCGGGATCACAATTCCACCCGATTCCCGACGCCGGCCACCTCGTCCAGGAAGACGCCCCCGAAGCCATCGTCGCCGCCCTATTACGCTTCCTCTGACCTTGATCGTTCCCACGCTCTGCGTGGGAATGCCTCAACGGACGCTCCGCGTTCGGCTTTGGGTGGGACGCGGAGCTTCCCGGGCTGCATTCCCACGCAGAGCGTGGGAACGAGCAAAATCAAAAGATCGCAGCCTGCGGCAGCTCCTACATTGGGCTTCGGTGAAGTCAGGTGCACCGATTTCGCGCTAATCCACGCGACTCGTCTATACATAACCCGCGCCAAACGGAACATGGCACGACCACTGCAACCTTTCTCCGCGTCTTCTCTTTCTCAGCAAGGACCGCCCCATGACGCAGAACGATCCCGGCAACGATTACCCCCTCAGCGAAGTCCCGATGCACGCGCGCAAAGGCCTGGCCTCTACGGCGATGGTGTTACTGGGCTTCACGTTTTTCACCGCGACCATGTTTGCCGGCGGCAAGCTCGGCGTGGCGTTCAGTTTCGGCGAGATGATGGCGGTGATCATCGTCGGCAACTTGCTGCTCGGTTTGTACGCGGCAGGCCTCGGTTACATCGCCTTCAAGAGCGGCCTTAATTCGGTGTTGATGGGGCGCTTCTGCTTCGGCGAAGTCGGCAGCAAACTCAGCGACCTGATCCTCGGTTTCACTCAAATCGGCTGGTACGCCTGGGGCACTGCCACGGCTGCGGTGGTGCTCGGCAAATACTTCGAGCTTGATGAGGGCACGGTGCTCGGGCTGATGGTGCTGTTCGGTCTGGTGTTCTGTGCCACGGCTTACGTCGGTTATCGTGGGCTGGAGATTCTGTCGTACATCGCAGTGCCGGCGATGATGTTGCTGCTGATGCTGTCGATGTGGGTGGCGACAGTGAAAGTTGGCGGTTTCGAAGGATTGCTCAGCGTCGTGCCGAGCGGTTCGCTGGACTGGTCGACGGCGATCACTTTGGTGTTCGGCACCTTCGTCAGCGGCGCGACGCAAGCGACCAACTGGACGCGTTTCTCGCGCTCGGCGCGTGTCGCGGTGCTGGCCAGCCTGATCGGTTTCTTCATCGGCAACGGCTTGATGGTGTTGATCGGCGCGTACGGCGCCATCGTCTATCAACAGCCGGACGTGGTTGAAGTGCTGCTGTTGCAAGGCTTCGCCATGGCCGCGATGGCCATGCTGCTGCTGAACATCTGGAGCACCCAGGACAACACCATCTACAACTTCGCCGTCGCCGGTTGCAACCTGCTGCGCACCGGACGGCGCAAGACCGTGACGCTGGCCGGTGCAGTGATTGGCACCTTGCTCGCGTTGCTCGGCATGTACGACATGCTCGTGCCCTACCTGATTCTGCTCGGCACGGTGATTCCGCCGATTGGCGGGGTGATCATGGCCGACTTTTTCTACCGCTGGCGCGGGCACTATCCACGCCTGGCCGACGCACGGTTGCCGGCGTTCAACTGGCCGGGCCTCGGGGCTTACGCGGTCGGCACCGTCGCCGCGTTCAGCTCGCCATGGGTTGCGCCGCTGGTAGGCATCGCCGCTGCCGCGTTAACGTATGTCATCGTCACCGGCGCGCTCGGCGCTCGCAGCGCGGCCGCGCCACTACAAGACTTATAAAAAAGGATTCGCCTGATGCACATCATCAACGCCCGTTTGCGCAACCAGGAAGGTTTGCACGAATTGCACCTCGAAGACGGCCTGATCCGCAGCATCGCCCGGCAGACCGAAGCGCCGACGCTGGGCCCCGACGACCTCGACGCCGGCGGCAATCTGGTGGTGCCGCCCTTCGTCGAGCCACACATTCACCTCGACGCCACCCTCACCGCCGGCGAACCGCGCTGGAACATGAGCGGCACGCTGTTCGAAGGCATTGAGTGCTGGGGCGAGCGCAAGGTCACCATCACCGAAGAAGACACCAAGACCCGCGCCAAGAAAACCATCCAGACCCTCGCCGCGCACGGTATTCAGCACGTGCGCACCCACGTCGACGTCACCGATCCACAACTCACCGCACTGAAAGCCATGCTCGAAGTGCGCGAAGAAAGCCGTCACCTGATCGACCTGCAAATCGTCGCGTTCCCACAGGAAGGCATCGAATCGTTCCGCAATGGCCGCGAGTTGATGGAAGAGTCGATTCGCATGGGTGCTGACGTGGTTGGCGGCATTCCACACTTTGAATACACCCGCGATCAGGGCGTCAGTTCGGTGAAGTTTCTGATGGACCTGGCCGAGCGCACCGGTTGCCTGGTCGACGTGCACTGCGACGAAACCGACGACCCACACTCGCGCTTCCTCGAAGTACTCGCCGAAGAAGCACGCAGCCGCGACATGGGCGCGCTGGTCACCGCCAGCCACACCACGGCGATGGGTTCTTATGACAACGCTTACTGCGCGAAACTGTTCCGTCTGCTCGGGCATTCCGGGATCAGTTTTGTCTCATGCCCAACCGAAAGCATCCACCTGCAAGGGCGCTTCGACAACTTCCCGAAACGCCGTGGCGTCACCCGCGTGAACGAGTTGCTCGAAGCCGGGATGAACGTGTGTTTCGGTCAGGATTCCATCGTCGATCCGTGGTATCCGCTGGGCAACGGCAACATCCTCCGTGTGCTTGAGGCGGGGCTGCACATCTGCCACATGCTCGGCTATCGCAACCTGCAAAGTGCGCTGGATCTGGTCACCGACAACAGCGCCAAAGCGATGCATCTGGGCGAGCGTTATGGGCTGGAACAGGGGCGTCCGGCGAACCTGCTGATACTGTCGGCGGACAGTGATTATGAGGTGATCCGCAGTCAGGGTTTACCGCTGTATTCGATTCGCGCCGGCAAAGTGCTGATGAAACGGCAGATGCCGGTGGTGGAGTTCGTCTAAGGTGAAGAAACCGGCGTCGCAATGACGCCGGCAACCCCTGCGATGGATGCTTCTTCATGCTGAAGTTCGTGCGTAGTTGATCAGCCGCCATCCTCATTTTCTTGAGGATTTCCCAATGAACCACACCCCCTCGCCCATGGCCTCGCTGTACCACGAAGGCCGACAGACGTTTACCGAACTTGTACCCGACGGCGGCGCTCGGCTCGATGCGCTGTTTCACACCGTGCCCGCGCTGGGTGAATTGGCGGTTGGCGTGGTCTATGGGCATTTGCACGCGCGCCCGGGCCTCGATCCGCGCCTGCGCGAAGCGGTGTCGTTCGCCGCCATCGTTGCGTCGGGCATGGTCGGCCCGCCATTGAGTGTGCATCTGAAGACAGGGCTGGCCTCGGGTTTGGCCCCCGGTGAAATGACTGAGGTGCTGTTGCAGGCCTCGGCATTCGCGGGGTTTCCGCGGGCGGTGAGCGCGGCGGAACAACTCAATCGGCTGTTCGACGAGTCTGGGTTGGCATCACCGCCGGCACCGACACCCCGTGAAATCGCGTTGGAATTCTGTGAGCAAGTGCGCGGCGGGCACGCGCCGATGCCGGTCAGTGCAGCGGTGAAACGCCTGTTGAAACATGCGCGGCAGCTGGCATTGCAGGCCAGTTCGGCGCACGCGGTGATTGTTGAATGTTTCGAGGATGAGCCGTCGCCCCGCGCATTGCTGCGGTTGGAGGTGCAGGGTGAGCAGGTGGTGTCGGTGACGTTGTTCAAGGCCCACTGACGAGGTGTCCTGGCGGGCCCCATCGCTGGCAAGCCAGGCTCCCACAGGGTTTGGAGGTGAACACTAAAACTCGGTACACCAATAATCCACTGTAGGAGTGAGCCTGCTCGCGATAGCGGACTACCATTCAAATCATATGTTGCCTGACTCACCGCAATCGCGAGCAGGCTCACTCCTACAATGGTTCAGAGGTGCACACAAATAATGTGTTCAGCACAAAACCCTGTGGGAGCCTGGCTTGCCAGCGATGGCGGTTTCGAGTTCAGCCGATCAACCGCGCCGTACCAAACAATCTGACGCGCACCTGCTCGCCGTCGATTGCTTCCAGCAAAATGGGTGCCGTGCCGCCGGGCATGACCACCTGCACTTCTCCTGCTTCAACCCAACCCACCCGCCATGCCGCACACGCCACCGCACTGGCACTGGTGCCTGATGACGCCGTCGGCCCTTCGCCACGTTCGAAGACGCGCGCGACGATGCGTTGCTCGGAATCGCGTGCCGCCCATTGCAGATTGACGCCCGCCGGACACGGGTCGCCAACGCCGGTCGGCATGGCGTAGGCGATCTGGGTCAGGCCTTCATTCAGTGGCGACTCACGCATCTGTTCGTTACTCGGCAACGCCGACTTGTCGCCAAGCAGCGTCACGCAATGTGGATTGCCGATGCGCACAAATTGGCTGTGCTCCCAGGTCGGATCAAGTGCCGCCAATGGCTGAATTCTGCTGACCTCCTGGCCATTGAAATCAACACTTTCAACGCCCTGCGCCCCCACCGCGCACGGCCCGAAATCCGCTTGACCGAGATCGAGCCAGAAGCCTCGCACACCTTCGACTTCGGCAGGCTTCACCGACGTTTCCACCGCGTCGCCTTTGTCGTGATGAACGCGCAACAACGCGCCCTCCTCCGGCAGCAATCCGTGCTCGGTCAGCGCTTTGGAGAAAATCGTCAAACCGTTGCCACTGCGCTCGGCGAGGGTGCCGTCGGTGTTGACGATCAGCACATCGAACGGCGGCGAGGTCTGGAACGGGCCGATCAGCAGGCCGTCACTGCGGTGGGATTTGCTGTTGGCTGGGCGCTGGCCATCGGGCCAGTCGCAGCAGCGTTTGATAGCGGCCTCAGTCCAGGACTGGCGCAAGGATGCGCATTCGGCAGCGCTGGCAGGCAGATCAATGCCCGCCTCGCGCAAGGCTTGCGGCGAAACCACACCGTAGATATTGCCCCGCGCATCATAAAACTGCGTCATCACTCGTAATCCCCGCAACCGAAAAAACCCACTGTAAACCGCAATCCACTGTAGGAGCTGCGGCACGCTGCGATCTTTTGATTCTGATTTTGAAAAACAAAGATCAAAAGATCGCAGCGTGCCGCAGCTCCTACAGGAGAAGGTAGGATGTCGTCTGTACTTCCTCGGATGACTGGCGATCGAACCTCGACGCCGTATCACTGTCCTTCGGGGACGCGAAGTTTTTTGCCAAGGATCGATATGACCAGCCTCAACGCCCAAGCCACCTTCGTCCCCGGACGCCTGCAACAGATGTCCACGCGCATCGCCTTTTTCATCGCCGGGCTCGGCATCGCGGCGTGGGCGCCGTTGGTGCCGTACGCCAAGGCGCGCGCCGGACTGGATGAGGGCACGTTGGGTTTGCTGTTGTTGTGTCTGGGCGTCGGCTCGATTCTGGCAATGCCGCTGGCGGGGATTCTCGCTACACGCTTCGGCTGTCGGCGCGTGGCCACGGGCGGCACGTTGTTGATTTGCGCGGCGTTGCCGTTACTGGCGACGGTGTCATCGATCCCTGCGCTGGTCGCCACGTTGTTCATGTTCGGCGCCGGCCTAGGCACGGTGGATTCGACGGTCAATCTGCAAGCGGTGATCGTCGAGCGCGCCAGCGGCAAGAACATGATGTCGGGCTTTCACGGCTTGTTCAGCCTCGGCGGGATCGTCGGTGCGGCGGGCGTCAGCGCCCTGCTCGGCCTCGGCCTGACGCCGCTCGCCGCGATGCTGGTGGTGGTCGTGGCGCTGATCGCGGCGCTGTGCAAATGCGTGCCGCACATGCTGCCTTACGGCAGTGAAAGCTCGGGCCCGGCATTCGCCATCCCCCACGGCATCGTGCTGTTTATCGGCGGGATGTGCTTCATCGTCTTCCTCACCGAAGGCGCGGCGCTGGACTGGAGCGCGGTGTTCCTGGCGCAGGAACGCGGGATCGACACGGCCTATGCCGGATTGGGTTATGCAGCGTTTGCGTTGACCATGACGGCGGGACGCTTGATGGGTGACCGGATTGTGCGGATCGTCGGCGCCACGCGGATCATTCTGTTTGGCGGGCTGCTGGCGGCAGGCGGTTTGTTTCTGGCGACGTTCGCACCGAGCTGGGAAGCGGCATTGGTCGGGTATGCGCTGGTCGGCGCCGGTTGCTCGAACATCGTGCCGGTGCTGTACACGGCGGTGGGCAAACAGACGGTGATGCCGGAAAGCATCGCGGTGCCGGCGATTACCACGTTGGGCTATGCGGGGATTTTGGCGGGGCCGGCGGTGATTGGCTTTGTCGCGCACGCCAGCAGTTTGAGCTTTGCCTTTGGGCTGATGGCGGTGCTGTTGGTGGCCGTCGCGATTGGCGGGAAAGTCTTGAAAGTCTGAAGCAAAAGATCGCAGCCTGCGGCCGCTCCTACATGAGATCGTTCCCACGCTCTGCGTGGGAATGCCTCAATGGACGCTCCGCGTCCGCTTTTGGACGCAGAGCGTCCCGGGCTGCATTCCCACGCGGAGCGTGGGAACGATCAGTTATCTTATGCTTTAAAACCCAACGCTGGCCTGCACAAAGAACGTCCTTGGCGCGCCCACATACATCCCCGAATTATTATCGCTGGAACGGGTGAAGTACTGCTTGTCGAAGATATTCTTCACTCCCGCGCCCAACTTCAAATTCGACACCTGCGGCCCGAAGTCATAGCCGCCACGCACGTTCCAGGTCACGTAACCCGGAATGTCGCCGTACTGCCCGTCCGCCGTGCCTTCGGTGATGTAGTTGCCGTTGAAGCTGCCATCGGCGTTGACACCGGTACCCGGCGAACGCTGTTTCGACTGGGCAAAGCCGTCGATGTTGTACGTCCAGCGGTTGATGTCGTAACGCAAACCTACCGTCGCCACCTGACGCGAATAGAACGGCAGATCACGGCCCTTGAAGCCCGGAATCTCGCCTTCATACGTAGCGCGGGTGTAAGTGAAACCGGCGTTGGCGGTCAAACCATCAAGACGCGGATCCAGCGCCGCCATGTCGTAATGCACCGACGCTTCAAGTCCCTGGTGCTTGGTCGCGCCCAGGTTGGTCCAGCCGACATCGTTGCTGATGTATTGCAGTTCGTCATCGAAGTCGATGTAGAACAGCGTCACTTCACCGCCCCACACGTCATCGTTGTAGCGTGTGCCGATTTCGTAGGTCTTGGCCTTTTCCGGCTCCAGACCGTTGGCGGTCTGATCACCCGAACCGCCCTGCCCCAGCTGAAAATACTGCAGGCTGCCAAACGACGTTTCGTAATTGGCGAACAGTTTCCACGCGTCCGACAGGTGATACATCACGCTCAGCGCCGGCAGCGGTTCGTTGCTTTCGATGCTGCGGTTTTTCTCCGGTACGCGTTTGCCAGCGGTGTCGAGCACGGCGCGATCATGCCAGTCAGTGCTGATGTGTTCGAAGCGAATACCCGGCGTGATCGTCCAGTTGCCGACGTCGATTTTGTTATCGACGTAGACCGAGTTGGCCTCGGTGCCGCCGGTGCGATCCTGGAACACATGACCGTCAGACGTCGGCGTTACGACAGGCTGATTGTTGACCAGCGCCAGACGACTCGATTGCTCGTGCATCGCCTCTTTCAAATAGCGATAACCGACGCTGACTTCCTGGCTGGTCGGGCCGACATCGAAGACCCGCGATACCCGTGGTTCGATGCCCAGCGTGTAGTAGGAACGCGGGTACGAGCTGAGGGTTTTCTGGTCGCGGGCGGCGATGGTGCTGCCGCGAAAACTGTCGGTGTAATAGGTCAGCACTTCAGCCTGGGTGCGCTCGTCAATCTGGCGAATCCACTTGAACGACACGTCTTTGCGGCGACCACTGAATTGGTCGTAGTCACGCACCGAGTCGTACGGTTTGTCGTCGTACTGCTTTTGCGTCAGACCGCCGGGCATGTCGGCGCTGGCGTCGTAGTAGTGAAAGTTGAGGCTGAAGTCGTCCTGATCGGTCGGCGCCCAGTGAGTCTTGAGCAGCACGTCGTCGATGTCGTTGCCGTTGTTGCGCTCGCGGTAACCGTTGCCATTGACGCCGAATACAACAACGCCACGCCCATGCCGTTGTCGGCCGTGCCGCCGAGGAACGCGGTGTCGATGTGTTTCCAGCCGCCGTACTGGGTGGTTTCCAGGGTGGTGCCGATTTCACCGGTGGCTTTTTCCGGGATCGCGCGGGTGACGAAGTTGATCACGCCGCCGACGTTTTGCGGCCCATAACGCACGGAACCGGCACCACGAACCACGTCGATGCTGTCGAGGTTGCCTGAGGAAATCGGTGCCATCGACAGTTGTGGTTGGCCATACGGCGCAAACGCCGCCGGCACGCCGTCGATCAACACCGTGGAGCGCGGCGACAGGCGCGACGTCAGACCACGCACGCCAACGTTCAACGAAATATCGCTGCCGCCGGTGCCGTTGGAATCCTGCACCTGCACGCCCGGCACACGCTTGAGCACGTCACTGACGTTCATCGCCCCTTGCTCGACCATGGCTTCGCGGCGAATCACCGTGCGTGCGCCGGGGTGGTTTTGCACCACGGCGGCGTCGGCATCACCGAGCCAGTCGCCGACCACTTTGATGTCGGTCACGCCCAGTTCGAGCGGGCCGTTGGTCGCAGCGGAAGTCGCAGCGGGCGACAGCGTTACCGAGCCTTCGTTGATCTGATAATCCAGACCGCTGCCTTGCAGCAACTGACGCAGCGCCTGCTCCGGGGAGATGTCGCCATCGACGGCCGGGGCTTGTTTGCCGGCGACCAGATCAGGGCTGAAAAACACTTGCAGCGAGGTTTGCTGGCCCAGTTCGCTCAGCGCCTGACCCAATGGCTGGGCGCGGATATGAATCGCTTCACTCGCAAACGCCAGCGGCATCGCAGCGTTGACCGCGAGCGCGAGGGCCAGCGGCAACCAAGGGGATTTTTTATTGTGGGCAGTGGTGGTTTTCACGTCGAACGTAGTCCTGTGGATCGCAAGAGTGTGCGGCTGTTAATGCAAACCAGTTGCAGTTGAACAGGAAGACGATGAACTCGAAAAAAACCTGAATTTTATTTTGAAATTATTTCCTGACTGCCATCCGCATGGGTGCGAACGGCCACTGGCAGGATGCTCGGCAAGGCTTTGAGCAAGGCTTCGGTGTTGTCGGATTTGAACACACTGGTCAGGCGCAGACTGGCCACCGCAGGGTTGCTGACGGTCAGCGGCTTCTCGCGATAACGCGACACTTCCGCGGCCACTTCGCTGAGGCTGGCGTTGTTGAACACCAGTTTGCCGCTGCGCCAAGCGGTGAGTTCTGCTGGGTTGACCGCATAGGCGGCAGCGACTTTGCCTTGGGCATCGACGTAGGTACCGAGGCCTGCGGTCAGGCTGATGAAGTCGTTGTCCGGCGCATTGTGGCCCTGCACTTTCACCGTGCCCTGCTCCACCGCCACGCGGGTTTGCGTGACGTCGCGGCGCACATCGAAACGGGTGCCGGTGACCGTGACCTTGCCGCTGCCGGCCTCGACCACGAACGGTCGCGAGGTATCGTGCTCGACGCTGAACATCGCCTCGCCTTCGCTCAATTCGATCAACCGCCGATCGTTTTCGAAGCGCACCTGCAAGCGGCTACGGCTGTTCAGATCGATCACCGAACCGTCCGGCAGCGCTACGTGTTTGCGCTCGCCCAACGCGGTGCTGAATTCGGCGCTGTAACCGCCCGGATGATTCAAACCGCTGAACAGACCGAGGCCGAGCGCCACTGCCACCACACTCGCGGCCACGGCATAACGTAACAACGGACGTCGTTCGCGGCGCGTCGGTGGAGTTTCAACCAAAGCTTTGAGGCGTGGCGCCGGCAGTAGATCAGCGGCCGTCCACAGCCCCTGAAGCAACTGGAATTCGTCACGGTGCTGCGGATGCTCATTCAGCCAGGCATCGAAGCGCTGCTGCTCGTCGGCACTGACCACCGGCTCCTGCAAACGCACAAACCAGCGCGCCGCATCATCGCGCACCGTTGTTTGCCCGCACGCGCAATCACGAGTATCCATCATGGAATGTCCTGTTTGGCCGGGAATATAAAGACACACAGCCCCCTGTAGGAGCTGCCGAAGGCTGCGATCTTTTCAACGACACACACCATCACGACTGCAACCCGTCCAGGCGATCACGCAAATGCCGCAGGGTGCGGATCATATACTTTTCGACCATGTTCTTGGACAGGCCCAGGCGTTCGGCGATTTCCGCCTGGGTCAGGCCTTCGATCTTCTGCCAGACGAAAATCTTCCGGCAATTGACCGGCAGCTCGCTCAGCGCCCGCTCGATGGAGTCGGCCAGTTGGATCGCATGCATGTAATGCTCCGGGTCGCCGGACGACGACGCACTGTGATCGATCGCCTCCGACTCCATGGCACCCCGCCGATCCTCACGCCGATAACCGTCGACCGCGATGTTGCGTGCGGTCTGATGCAAATACGCCCGAGGCTGCTGCACCGCCGCCGAATCGGATTCGAGCACCCGCACAAAGGTATCGTGCGCCAGATCCTCGGCCTGCGCGCGATTGCGCAGGCGACGAGTCCAGGTGCCGATCAACTCTTCGTAATGCTCGAAAAAGCCGGGTCTGCGGGGACGCATGGGGGTATGGGCGGCGTGCTGAGAAAGGGGCGTGAATAGTAATGCTTCCTATTAACCCCGGCAAATTATTCCGTTGCCTGCGTACATTCCCCCTGTAGGAGCTGCCGAAGGCTGCGATCTTTTGATCTTGCTTTAAAAGACAAAATCAAAAGATCGCAGCCTTCGGCAGCTCCTACAAAGTGATCATTTAGCGGCTGACTTTATTGTCAGGAGCAACGCCAGGGCGCTGCACACGATCAAGGTTTCGCCAAGCGCCTGCGACCAACCGGCAAGCATCAGCCCCGCGCCAATCAACAGGTAATAGAACAGCCCCAAAAACGCCCCGGCGGTACCCAATCGATCCGAATAATCGACCAGCGCCATCCCCAGAATATTCGGGATCGCCATACCGAACGCCAGCACGATCAACAACATCGGCAGCACAAACGCCGCACTGTCCTGCAACCACCAAACGCCCAGACCACCGAGTAAACCGCTGACAGCCGCGAGGCGAATCAACTGCATCGCTGCGACCCCGGCCTTTAACAAACGCTTGTTGAACCACGCGCCAAACCCCGAGCCCAGCGCGAAGATCACGCCGCTGTAGCCGAACAACGTGTCACTCAAGCCCAGCCGCTGAAACTGGAACGGCGCGAGGCTGTAGTAGCTGAACAGGGCGACATTGAACGAGGCGATCCACAACGCCGAACGCCAGATACCCAGGTCACGCAACATGCGCCCAAGGGTTTCAAACAGACTCACCGGCGGCAGTTGCTCCGGCCGGGTTTCCGGCAGGGTGTACATACTCCACAGCAAGAGCAGCACGGCAAGCACTAGCAAAGCGCCGAGCACACCGCGATAACCAAAGGCTTGCACCAGACTGGCACCGCTGAACAAACCGATCGCCGGACTGGCCGCCAGCGCGATGCCCATTATTGAAAAAACCTGCGCGAGTTCCGCGCCCTTGAAGCGGTCGCGCAATACGGTTTGCGTCACCACCGAGCCGACCGCCGCACCAAACGCCGCCACCGCCTGAACCGCTAACAACCCGGTAAAACTGCCAACCCGCAAACCGATCACCGTCGCCAATGCATAAATCGCCAGCCCTGCAAGCATCGTCGGACGCCGGCCAATGCGATCGCACAACCGCCCCCACACCACCACGCCCACGGCAAACGCGAGGAAATACACCGATAAAGTTTGCGCCGCCGCTTCGGGGCCGACGTCAAACACCCGACCGATATCGCCCAGCGCCGGGCTGTACAGGGTTTGCGCGATCTGCGGAAACATCAGCAGCGCGATCGCCAGCAGCAACAGATTTCTGTTGTTCATCCTTCATGACTCCTCAAGTAAACCGCAGAGGAGTTTAAGAAGCGGCGACTGGCGTATTATCCGAATCCTGCCAACTTATCGCTGAAATCGGACAACCCATGGCCTGGCTCGATGCCGACGCAACGTTTGATGCTGACAGTTACCCCGCGCCGGTGATCGGCATCGCCGCGACCCTGGGTGATCACGATTCCGGCCTGCATCAACATCAACGCGGGCAACTTCTATTCACCCGTCAGGGTTGCACGCGCATCACCCTCGCCCAGCAATTGTGCCTGTTGCCACCGTCGCGGGCGGCGTGGATTCCGCCGGGCGTGAGTCATCGCGCGGTGATGCAGCACAGTGTCGATTACCGTTCGATCTACCTGACTGCCGAACTGTGCGCCGAGCTGCCGCAGCAAGTCTGCGTGATCGAAGTCAGCCCACTGCTGCGCGCCGTGCTGGAACCGATCGCGACAGCGGATTTCGATACCGATTGGCGACAGGGCAAGTTCGCCCATTTACTTGGTCTGTGCCTGAGCGAAATCGCCGAAGCGGCGCAGCAACCGATGTTGTTGCCGCTGCCTCGGGACAAGCGTCTGGCGCCGCTGCTGACTACGCCGGAACGATTACCCCCGGAGATGCAAACGCTCGAACAACAGATCGGCGCCAGCAGCCGCACGATCGGGCGGATCTTCCAGCGCGAAACCGGCATGAGCTATCAACAATGGCGTCAGCAATGGCGGTTGATGCGCGCCATGGAATTGCTCGCCACCGGGCGCAGCCTCAGCTATTGCGGGTTCGAACTGGGTTTCGCCAGCGACAGCGCGTTTATCGCTTTCTTCAAATCAATGACCGGCAGCACGCCCGGACACTGGCTCAAATAAACAACTGACGATCGGCATCAGAAATAAATTGCCAGCAAATATTACCTACGTCATATTACGGCCGTAATAACGAACCATTTGCGCAGGTATTCCGCCATGACCAGCATGCCCACCCTCGAACCTGTTGCGGTGAAGGCCAAGCCTCCCCTGCTTAAACGCGTGCTGCTTGCGGGCGTCGGTTTACTCGCGCTGATTTTCGCCGGCGTGTACGCCGTGCATTGGTGGGGCGCCGGGCGATTTCTTGAAGAAACCGACGATGCCTACATCGGTGGCGACGTCACGGTGATCGGGCCGAAAGTCGCCGGTTACATCGACGAAGTGCTGGTCAGCGACAACCAGCACGTCAAGGCCGGCGATGTGCTGATCCGTCTCGACGCGCGCGACTACCGCGCCAATCTGGCGAAAACCGAAGGCGCGGTCGCCGCTGAAGAAGCGCTGCTGGCCAACCTCGACGCCACTGAACAATTGCAGCAAGCAGTGATCGGCCAGGCCCGCGCCGGCATCGATGCGGCGGGCGCCGAAACCGCGCGTTCGCGTGACGACAACGCCCGCTACAAACGTTTGGTGACGACCAATGCCGTGTCGGTCGAAAGTGCGCAACGCGCCGATGCCACCTTCAAAACCGCGCAAGCCTTGAGCGCCCGCGCCCAGGCCGAACTGCTCGCCGCGCAACGCCAACTCGCGGTGATCGATACGCAAAAACAACAGGCCCGCGCCGCCCTCCAGCAAGCCCGCGCCGAGCGCGATCTGGCGCAGTTGAACCTCGGCTATACCGAACTGCGCGCGCCGGTGGATGGCGTGATCGGCAACCGCCGCGCACGGGTCGGAGCCTACGCGCAGGCGGGCTCGCAACAGTTGTCGGTGGTGCCGGCGAGCGGCTTGTGGGTCGATGCCAATTTCAAGGAAGACCAATTGGCACGGATGAAACCCGGCCAACGCGTGAGCATTCGTGCCGACGTGCTTTCGGGCCAGGAATTCCACGGTCGTCTCGACAGCCTCGCCCCCGCCACCGGCTCGCAGTTCAGCGTGCTGCCACCGGAAAACGCCACCGGCAACTTCACCAAAATCGTTCAGCGTGTGCCGGTGCGCATCCTCCTCGACCCGGCGGACGGCGTGCTCGGCCACCTGCGCCCGGGGCTGTCAGTGACCGCCGAAGTCGACACCCGCGCCCAACCTGAAACCAGCGCCGTGGCCGTCGCGCCATGAGCGCCGCCACCCTCGCCGCCCCTGCGCAACCGTTCAACGCGGCGGACATGGCCACCGCGACCAAGGTATTCGCCTTCGCGACGATGTGCATCGGAATGTTTATCGCGTTGCTCGACATCCAGATCGTCTCCGCGTCGTTGCGCGATATTGGCGGTGGATTGTCCGCCGGCACCGATGAAACCGCGTGGGTGCAGACCAGTTATTTGATCGCCGAAATCATCGTGATTCCCTTATCGGGCTGGCTGTCGCGCGTGTTCTCGACGCGGTGGTTGTTCTGCGCGTCGGCAGTCGGTTTCACCCTCGCCAGTCTGCTCTGCGGCATCGCCTGGAACATCCAGAGCATGATCGCTTTTCGCGCCCTGCAAGGGTTTCTCGGCGGCTCGATGATTCCGCTGGTGTTCACCACCGCGTTCTTTTTCTTCACCGGCAAACAGCGGGTGATTGCAGCGGCAACTATTGGCGCGGTCGCCTCATTGGCGCCAACCATGGGCCCGGTGATTGGCGGCTGGATCACCGATATTTCGTCGTGGCACTGGCTGTTCTACATCAACCTGGTACCGGGGATTTTCGTCGCCGTGGCGGTGCCGATGCTGGTGAAAATCGATCAGCCGGAATTGTCGCTGCTCAAGGGCGCGGACTATCTGAGCATGGTCTTTCTCGCGCTGTTTCTCGGCTGCCTCGAATACACCCTCGAAGAAGGCCCGCGCTGGAACTGGTTCAGCGACCAGACGATTCTGACCACGGCGTGGATCAGCGGGCTCGCCGGACTGGCCTTCATTGGGCGCACGTTGCACGTGGCCAATCCGATCGTTGATCTGCGCGCCTTGAAGGATCGCAATTTCGCCCTCGGCTGCTTCTTTTCCTTTGTCACCGGCATCGGCCTGTTCGCGACGATTTACCTGACGCCGTTGTTTCTCGGCCGGGTGCGCGGCTACAGCGCGCTGGACATTGGTCTGGCGGTTTTCTCCACTGGCGTGTTCCAGATCATGGCAATTCCGCTGTACGCCTTTCTCGCCAATCGCGTCGATCTGCGCTGGATCATGATGGTCGGTCTGGGCTTGTTTGCGGTGTCGATGTGGGAATTCAGCCCGATCACCCACGACTGGGGCGCGGGGCAATTGATGCTGCCGCAAGCATTGCGCGGAATTGCTCAGCAACTGGCGGTGCCGCCGGCGGTGACATTGACTTTGGGAGGGTTGGCGCCAGCACGCTTGAAGCATGCGTCGGGCCTGTTCAACCTGATGCGCAATCTCGGTGGGGCGATTGGGATTGCGGCGTGCGCGACCATCCTTAATGACCGTACCAACCTGCATTTCACGCGGTTGGCCGAGCATCTGAACAGCAGCAATGAGGCGATGAATCAGTGGCTGGCGCAGGTCGGCGGCAACTTCGCCACGCTGGGCCAGAGCGGTGACGTCGGCGTCACCGCCAGCCTGCGCCAGTTGTGGTTGCTGACGTACCGCGAGGCGCAAACGCAAACCTACGGCGACACCTTCCTGATGATCATGGTCTGCTTCGTCATCGCCACGGCAATGGTGCCCTTGATGCGCAAGGTACAGCCACCGGCCGCGCCGAGTGCGGATGGGCATTGACCCCGATATCACCACACTCCCGTGTAGGAGCTGCCGAAGGCTGCGATCTTTTGATCTTGTCTTTTAAAAGCAAAGTCAAAAGATCGCAGCCTTCGGCAGCTCCTACAGGGGATTGTGGGCAGTTTAGGCTTGCGGGGTTTTGCGGAAGCCTACGGCCAGGCGATTCCAGCTGTTGATGGTGCTGATTGCCACGGTCAGGTCGACCAGTTCTTTCGGGGTGAACTGCGCCGCGACCACTTCGTAATCTTCATCCGGTGCATGGGTCAGGCTCAGTTGGGTCAGCGATTCAGTCCACAGCAGCGCGGCGCGTTCGCGGTCGCTGAAGAACGGCGCTTCACGCCAAGCAGTCACGGCGAACAGACGACGCGGGGTTTCGCCGCCCTTGATGGCATCGGCGGTGTGCATGTCGATGCAGAAGGCGCAGCCGTTGATTTGCGAAGCGCGCAGCTTGACCAGTTCAACCAGGGTCTTTTCCAGTGGCAGTTTGGACACGGCGGTTTCCAGGGCGATCATCGCTTTCAGGGCGTCCGGGGAAGCGGTGTAGAAATCGGTACGAGCTTTCATGGTGAGTATCCGGGGGCGAGTGAATGTGTGACTACGTTAGTCCCGGCGCGGGGTTCGGCAAATAGCCAATATTCCAGAAGAACAGTAGGCCACTTGGCCACGCCGTCGACCGCTGGTCAGCCGACCGGCACCAACACTTCAGCGCGTCAGACCAATATCAGGTAAATCCCCTTTTTGGAGACGTACCATGAAGACGCGCACTTTCACTTCATTAATGCTCGCCGGCCTGCTCGCCACGGCCTCGGCCGCCAGCTTCGCGGCGAACGATGGCGCTGACGCCACTGGCACCAAATCCGGCGCCACCAGCGGCTCGACCATGCCACCGGATAACACACCGGGCGCGCCTTCTGGCGGCAACGGTTCCGACGGCGCAGGTTCGGGCACTGGCACCAATGGCGGTTCCAGCGGTTCGGGTTCAGGCGCGGGCGGCGGCACCGGTTCGGCCGGCGGCGGGACTGGCGGTGCGGGCGGTGGCACAGGCGGCTGAACGAACAAGAGCCATCCGTGGTGATCAACCCATCACCCAATCAACGCAACACCCCTGTGGGAGCGAGCCTGCTCGCGAAGGCGTCGTGTCTGATAAACAATTTTTACCTGACACACCGCTTTCGCGAGCAAGCTCGCTCCCACAGGGGTTTTGTGTTGGATTCTGGGTTAGCGATCGGAGCGCATGAGTTCGGTGATTCCGCCGTCCAGCGATAACACCGCCGCGCGATTGCGCCCGGCATTTTTCGCTTGATACAACGCCGCATCAGCGCGGTGGATGAACGTTTCCAGACTGTCATTGCCGCTAGGAATAAACGCATAGCAACCCAGGCTCACCGTCAGATACCCGGTGGGCGAGCCGCTGTGGATGATGTGTTTATCGATCACGCTGCGGCGAATCTGCCCGGCAATCGCCAATGCGCCGTTGATGTCAGTATCCGGCAGCAACACCGCAAACTCTTCACCGCCGTAACGCACCGCCAGATCCGCCTTGCGCTGACAACAAGTCTTGACCACTTGCGCCACCTGCATCAGGCAATGATCACCGGCGACATGGCCGTAAGCATCGTTGTAACGCTTGAAGAAATCGATATCGAGCATGATCAGGCTCACCGGACTCACCTGCCGCGCGCCACGGGCAAATTCAATTTCCAGCGAACGTTCGAACAAGCGCCGATTGGCCAGTCCGGTCAGGCTGTCGTGGGTCGCGATCTGCTCCAGCGCTAGCTGAGCCCTGCGCAGATTCTTCTCGATGCGCTCGCCATTGCGCACTTGATGAATGAACACCCATCCAAACAGTCCGACGCCCAGAATCACCAGCGCAATGATCACGCTGGACTGAAACGCGCGCTCGTACCAACCCTTGAGAATCGTGTCGCGCGACGACGCCGCCGCGACCACCAATGGATACGACCCCAGTTGCCGATAGCCATACAAACGCACGACGTCATCGACCACCGACCTGATCATCGCCGTGCCGGACTGGGCTTCCGGCAGCAACTTCTGATAAATCCGCCCTTGCGCCAGCGACGTACCAATGAGGTTTTCTTCAAACGGTCGACGCGCCAACAGCGTGCCATCCGTCAGGCCGAGGAACATGATGCCGTTGTCGTCGAGGCTGAAGCTTTTGAAGAACTGATCGAAGTACGCCATCTTGATCCCGGCCATCAGCACGCCCTGAAAATTGCCGGCGTGGTCATTGACGCGCTTGGAGATCGGGATGATCCATTCGCCGTTCTCACGGCTGCGAATCGCCGGGCCGATGTGCGCCAGCGTCGATTCATTTTGCTGATGAAACTTGAAGTAATCGCGATCGGCCACGCCGTTGCCACGGGGCAAATCGGCGAACGAAGTGATGATCCACTGGCCCTGTTTGTCGAAGAAAAAGATACCGTGCAACTGCTCCATCTGCTGCACGCGCCGGGCGAAGGTTTTCTGCAAACGCGGCTTCTGCGTCGCGCCGTAACCGTCGTCCTCAATCCAGTCGACCAGACTGGTCATCACCAGATCGGCGGAGTGAAACGTGTCCTCGGCCTGTTGCGCCATCGCCCGGGTCAGGTTGCTCGATGCCACTTTCGCCACGGCCAGATCCTGACGCCGCGACTGCTCCAGTTGCAGGTAGAGCAAGCCGAACAGACACAGGCACACCGCAACGATAAACAGCACAGCCGCTTTACGCAGTGGCAGGCGCTTCAGCGCGCCGGGAGCCTGTTGCGGATCGTGAATGGGAATAGGCAAAAGCGTGTCCTGGGCAGGTACGACAAGGGCGTAGGCCCGAAACCCTTACGGTCTGAGCGTAGTCCACCGGGGTGCTCGGGGCAAACGCCACGATCCCGCCCCGTTGTATCGGCGCGCCGCGAATTAGGATGATCGCTGTTGGCAGATTTATTTTCGATTGCTTCTTTACGGTTAATCCATTCTGAAGTGCCAGACATCACACAAATCCCCGTGGCGAGGGGATTTATCCCCGATGGGCTGCGCAGCGGCCCCAAAAAATCTCATGAGCGCTGAGCACTCAAGCAGGAGCAAGCGCCCTCACCACAGATGGCCTCAACGCTTCGGCGGCACCCGAATATCCCCCTTCCGACACTGCGTCCTCACCCCCTTGCCACACGCCGCAAAGCGCAAATCCTTATCCAGACAAACACGCACCTCCGACAACTCCGGCCCGCTGCAAATCACCGCAATGCCATCCGCCGGAATCTTCGGATTACTTTTACGGAACAGATCAGCAATTTCCTGCGCCTTGAAGTAATAAGAGTCGCCAAACGGCTGCAACTGCTCAGGGATGTTCACCGCCGCCAGCGCTTTGTCCGTCGCATCCAAGTAGCCCGAGGCACCGAGCCCGCTGCACGTGCCGTGCTTGCGCCATTCGTGATAAAGCAATTTCTGCGTTGGGAACAACGTCAGGCCTTTGCTACGTTGTTCAGCCGAAAGCTTGCTTAACGGCGGACACGATTGCGGCCAGCCGCCCTGCGCATACTGTGGCCACAAACCGTGCAAAACAAAGCCATAACCCTTGCCCGAACACTGCGCGTCATCCTTGTGCGTCAGGCAAAACGTCGGCGACCACGACAGCGTCAGCAAGTAATAATCGAACGCCCCCGCCACTGCTTCCGGCCGCTCCTTGTGGCTCGGCGACTGACGTGACGAGATCAGCCCGATGCTACCGGCCGTCAGCACGATCAGCGCGAAAATTGTAAACAGCTTTTTCATGTACCCGCTCCCTGAGACGCCTGCGCCCGTGGTTTTCGATGCTGACCTGACGTGATTTGTAATGAATGAGGCACGCTGACAGCGCCGGCGCATGACGCAAGGCAAGGCCGTACGCCGCTGCAAGGTCTACGATTAACAGGCAGACATCAAACCAAGGGAACCGAAATGAGTAAAGCAGACGAACTCGCCGCGAAGCTCAAGCAAACCCGGCACACCCAAGCGGATGCGACGCTGGAGATCGATTGCTGGGCCAAACAAGTGGACAGCCTGTACCACCGCATCGAGGCGTGGTTGCAGCCCGTGGCGGAAGTCGGATTGAAGATCCGGCGCAACCCGACCCACGTGTGTGAAACGTCGCCGGATGGCGAAAGTCATGATTACGCGGTGGATCAATTGGTGATCGAAGGTAATGAGCACAGCCTTACGTTTGATCCGATTGCGCGGTTTACCGAGGACGGTGCGGGTCGCGTCGAGATCCACACCTCAGGCGATGAGCTTGCCTTGCTGAGAACCGTGGATGAACACCAGATGACACATTGGTGGTTACAGACCATCGATCGATCCGGGCCGCAGCAGGATGCAGTGGCTTTGACTGAGTCGGGGTTGCTGGGGGTTGTGCAGGCGGGGTTGAAGATCTGAAAAAAATTTGTGCGCAGCACGTTGCGTCGCGCGAAGCTGCGCACAAAAAATTCGCTATAGGTTCGGCCCCTTTCAAGCTCACTGATGAAAACAATGGCATCATGATGGCCACCCATTCATAAGTGAAAAAGGCACAGGGATTGTGAACATCCATATTCCAAACGATCCAGAACAAACTGCCCACGTAGCCATCGCACATTACAATCCGAGACTGGGCGAAAAGTTCGCACACCTCATTCGTTTTTTGAACTTACACCCTGAGTCAGGTCCACAGCGCAAGGGTTCAGCATTTCCAGTGGGTAGCGTCCACTATATCGAACTGCTGGCGAAAAGATTCGCGGATGGCAGGCGCGGTAGAAAGCCAAAGGAACCTAAAACAGTTCCGGACAACATGGTCTCCGTAGTCCTGCAAGACTATTTCGGCTGCGCTCCGGCTGACCTCAAAAGAATCCAAAAAGAACATCGTCTGTCTATGGGGGCAGAAAATATCATCGGTGATTTGTTAGAACGGTATCTGGCGGACGTCTTGGAACCGAAGGGATGGGTGTGGTGTTCGGGTTCGACCGCCAAAGCGATTGACTTCATCAAGCCTCCAACGACGTCAGACAACATCTGGACGACATTGCAGGTCAAAAACCGGAGCAACACTGAGAACTCCTCTTCGATCACTGTGCGTAATGGCACGAGTATCAAACACTGGCACCGGACGTTCTCGAATAAGGAAGAAACCAACTGGGCAGCTTTCCCAGACGCCGAGCTCGCGCCTTTATTGAGTGAGAACGGTTTTAAACTGTTCGTCAGGCACTATCTGTTCCAAGCCAAAACTGCGCCTACACCGGTCTCACCCAATCAAACTGAGTTGTCTTGGTAAACCCAAACTGACAAGCAACTGTCGACCGACACCGACCGCGCCGCTGTATTCACCAGCCCCGGTGGCCATCAGTTACAGTGCGATCGAAGCTACTTCCTTGCCGAGAAACTCCAATGGCAGGACGCCGATGTTGGCCTCGTGATTGGCGTGCGGATGTGGTCTTAAATGCCTTTCAAACCTATGGACAAACAACCACCTGTTACTTCTGACAGTAGACAGCCTTCCGATAAAAAAACTAGGTTAGAGCCCTTCTCCGCGATGCAGTGAATCGCCCATCCGTCCCGAGTGGATTGGAGGCATGAACATGAATGTGCTCACCTGGTTTGCGTTGATCTGTTACGGATTGGCTTTTCTTGGCGTACTGATACTCGCCGCTGCTTACCTTGTGCGATCAGAGTTCATGCCCTATCACAGCGTAGCGGTCGCTCGACCTTGGCAAGATGTCGACCCTGCAATGCAAATCCTGCTGATGGCGCTGATCCGAGTGGTCGGGGCTACCAATTTCGCGCTAGGGGTATCGGGAATACTGATGCTGTACCTATTGTTTTCGCAGCAATGGGGTTTTCCACAGTTACTTGCCTTTCAAGTTTTCTGCTTGATTGCCGTCGTACCACCGCTCGCAGTCACCCTCTATGTGCGAAAAAAAACCAAGGCCCCCACACCGGTGTTGAGTGTCTGCTTGATCGGGTTGCTGACCCTCGCCGGTTTTGCGTTCGCAGTGTTATCTGGCCAATATTTATAAACCTCGGCCCCCTGAGAGGCTACTCGATATGAATACCGATGCCCTGTTCTGGAAAGTCACTAACGGTGAGTTGCCAACGCCTGACGCCGCCAAGTTATTGGGCTGGACATTCATCGATTACGACGAGGAAAAAAGCGAGGCGCACATTGTTTTTGAAGCCAGTGCTTCACTCACCAATCTCATGGGCAATATTCAAGGCGGGATGCTTGCAGCGATGCTTGACGACTGCATGGGGCCAGCGCTCTATGCGTGCCTGGCAGCAAATCAGATTGCGGTCACCGTCGAATCGAAAACCAACTACATCAATCCGGCATTACCAGGGCGAATTTTTGGCACTGGGCGCATTGAGCACCTCAAGCGTGAAATCTGTTTTACCTCGGGCCAACTGAGTGACGCGTCAGGCAACGTCCTGGCTACGGCAACGGCAACTTTTCGAATCAGTGACCACTCGTTTAGCAGGGTCTAGGATTGCGGATCCATAGTGTGATCGTGTTTAACTGAACGCCATCATTCACGGATCAACCCATTCATAGAAGCCCGGTAAATATGCACAACTCCAAAAAATCAGTATTGCTCGGCACCCTCCTGTCTCTCGCTTTCGGTGCTCAGGCAAACGAGGCAAACGAGCCAAGCTCACACCTCGATACCGTCCAGCAACAAGGCCAGTTACGCGTCTGCACCACCGGCGACTACAAGCCCTACACCTTCAAACGCCCAGACGGCGAATTCGAAGGCATCGACATCGCCATGGCCCGCTCGCTGGCCGACAGCCTCGGGGTCAAAGTCGAATGGGTGCAGACCACCTGGAAAACCCTGATGCCCGACATGCAGGCCGGCAAATGCGACATCGGCATGGGCGGCATTTCGGTAACGCTTGAGCGGCAGAAAAAAGCCTACTTCAGCAACACCCTCGACACCGACGGCAAGATCCCGTTGGTGCGCTGCGCGGAGGTGAGCAAGTACCAAACGGTCGAACAGATCAACCAGCCCAACGTGCGCCTCGTCGAACCCGCCGGCGGCACCAACGAAGCCTTCGTCCACGCCTTCCTGCCCAAGGCGCAACTGGCGTTGCACGACAACGTGACGATCTTCCAGCAACTGCTCGACAACAAGGCCGACGTGATGATCACCGACGCCTCGGAAGCGCTGTATCAGCAGAAACTCAAACCGGGGCTGTGCGCGGTGAACCCGCATCAATATATGCAGTACGGCGAGAAGGCTTATTTACTGCCGCGCGATGACATCAGCTGGAAACAGTATGTCGATCAATGGCTGCACCTGAGCAAAGCCACCGGCAAATACCAGCAAACCCTGAGCGAATGGATTGCCGTACCGCAATGATTATGGATGCCTGACACTAACCCTGTGCCTCACACATGATCTTGTGTCTTACACATAAAATTCTGTGTGTCACACAAAATCCTGTGTCCCACACAAAATCCTGTGTCTCACACAAAATCCTGTGTCTCACTCAAAACCCTGTGGCGAGGGGATTTATCCCCGATGGGTCGCGAAGCGGCCCCTGCTTCTTATGTCAAAGAAGTCTGGGACTGCCTTGCAGTCCATCGGGGATAAATCCCCTCACCACAAGTTATATGTTCCCCCATCAATCCTCATGCAACATCCCGGAACTGTACTGATTCAAACTACTGCCAATACTGTTCCCGCCAAACTTCAACGTCGTCGCATTATTGCGCCCATCCGGCGACTGACAATCAGTAGAAAAACAACTGGTCGTGGTCAACCCACCCGCCCCCGAACAAGCACTCAGAACCGACACAACAGCGGCAACCAACAGCACTTTGGCAACATTCAGGCGCATGGCACGATTCCCCTCGGGATGAAAAACGACGATCTTGTGCCAACATCCTAGGCCCGCCCCGCACGCGCTTACATGAAACTTTGCCGATCGACAGCAGCGGTTCAGAATCAACCCTCCGCCCGACAAGGACATCCCCATGCAATTCCTCCCCCTCACCGACGCCAGCCCCGCCATTCAGGCCCACGTCCGCACCCTGCGCAACCAGCCGGACGTGCGCAAATACATGTACACCTCGCACGAAATCAGCGAACAGGAACATGCGAACTGGCTCGCCTCCTTAAAGGGAAACGCGCGGCAGCAAGTGTTTGTGGTGATCAAGGATGAGCAAGCGGTCGGGGTTGTTTCGTTGAACGCGATCAACGTTCTGCAGAAAACGGCGGATTGGGCGTTTTATCTGGATGTTGGTTTGCAGGGTAAGGGGCTGGGCAGTGTGGTCGAGTTCTGGATGCTGGATTACGCGTTTGGCGCGGCGGGGCTGGAGAAGCTGAATTGCGAAGTGCTGGCGATGAATACGGCGGTGGTGAAGATGCATCAGAAGTTCGGCTTTGAGGTGGAAGGTGTTCGGCGACAGAACATCCTGCGCGATGGCGCTCGGATCGACGTTGTCCTGCTGGGAATCACCAAAGAGGAATGGCAAAACAAGCGTCCAGCGCTGGCGCCGGTGATCGACCGAATCAGCGCCGTTTAACGCCGGGAGCCGGATTTTGAAACGTGAACTGAGCCCGGACGATCTATACAAAATCAGAGAGGCGTTGTCGTGGATCTTTGTCGACACCGCAGTTGAATTTGCCTACATCGCCAGACAAGTCGAAGGCTACGATCCGGAACAGATCAGAGAGATTTTATATTCGGAAGTTGCCGTCGTCTGCGCCGGGAACCTGGAATGCGTACTTCCGCCAATCTGGACAGGTTTCGAACCCGACTCGTTAAACCGGGACATCGAACAGATGCTGCTCGCAAACAAGAACAGCTGGATTCGGCGACAACTGCATAAGTTGCACACCGCCCGGTTGCGATATAGCTATAGAGAAGCCTGGGAAGATCTTTCCGCTCACCTCAAACAATCGGACTGACTCCCTCTGTGGCACCGGAGCCCCGTCGCCACAGAGGGATGTGCTTACACCTTCACTTCAACGTTATCCAACGCCTGATTCACCGCCAACTCCCCCAACATCACCACCTGCGCAATACCCAGCGCGGTTTTGCGATGCGAGGAACCTAGCGCAGCGGCAAAGTTGATGAGCATTTCCGAGGCTGAGCCCAACGTTTCACTGGCGTTCGCCAACAGGGACTCGGTGTCGTACTTCGGATTGGCGAGGTACATGCGCTCAGGTTGGTTGGTACTGGCCATGATGCGGTCGGCGGGCAACAGATAATGATCAAGCGCGCGTTCGGCGGCTTCGTGGAGTTTTTTTGAATCGAGGGATTCGTAGGGGGATGCGGGATCGGTTGGGGGTGGATTTGGTGTTGGTTTGAACATGGTGAAACTCCTGACGGATAAACGAAAAGGAGCCATCACTCTCGCTACCAAACGAGGGGTGGAGGCCATACGCAGGTTGGTAGACCGGTCGTCAGGAACCCCGGCGCATCCAAGGATGCCCCGCGCATGACCACCATAAAACGAAGACGAGAAACGCCCTCGCAAGACAGTAGTCTTGTGCTTCTGACGGAGACGGGCTACCAAACCCGATCACTGGTTTTCAGTGACGTTGGGACGATAGAGCGTGCGGTCTAGAAGCACAAGCCGGCGGATTCTGTCTTACGTGTAGGGGATGGCGCAAGGGGTTGTAGGCAAAAACTAATGATATAAGACATCATTAAACGACAGTGAAATTCGCGGTTTAACCCATAACCAGGCTTCGCCATTAATTTGCAGGAAAAGAACCACTCGATAAAATAGCCCACTCTCCGTCTATTCTGTTTCGGCACAGGTCGCGATTATAAAATCTCGCCCCCTCCTCGCCAAAATTGAATAACCATTACTCCTAATAAATATAAAAAACTGTAATTTCTGACAGTTGCTCACCCGTCTCTAAAAACAAATAATTGCCACCACTCCAAAAAAACAACTGCTACAGCTCGCTACTTGACAGCCAATGAGAGAACATAATGAGCATTTATTGCGACGATGAAAGTTTTTCCGCCAAAGTTCTAAACTCTACTACGCCTGTACTCGTCTTTTTCACTGCTGACTGGTGTGGCCCCTGCAAGCTGATCGCCCCGAAGCTTCATCAGCTTGAAGATTTTTACACTGCTCGCTTTGAACTTTGCAAGGTAGATGTTGACATAAGTCAGGATATTGCAGCGCAGTATTCAATCACGACCATGCCAACAGTTATTCTATTCAAGAATGGCAATGCCATGACGAGAATAGAAGGTCCAGATATAGAAAAAATCGAATCAACACTCGCGGCAAATCTCTAATGTTCGGACGCTCTGAAACGAACTTCAAAACTTAACGACACTTACATGCCTCTTAGAGATTTACGCTCCACGCTTTTATTTCACTCATAAACCCCGACAACCGAAAACAAAGCCCTTAGTAGAAAAATAAATGGGATGACGTTTGGATTGCACATCCCCAATCCATTCGTTAACCCTTTGCCGAAACTCTAAATTCAGAGGAAGAGGAGTTCTGCTCGCCTTAAGCGATCAAACAACCGCTCGTAAGAGTCGACTCAGCCCCAATAGCCCAATCCTGATAAACTCCCCACCTCCCAGCCCCACCCAATCCAGAATCGCCAATGTCCCCTATCACCGCAGCACCTGCCCCACTCTCCCGCCGCTTCTCCGTCGCACCCATGATGGATTGGACCGACCGTCACTGCCGCTTCTTCCTACGCCTCCTGTCGAAGAACGCCCTGCTCTACACCGAAATGGTCACCACCGGCGCTCTCCTCAACGGCGATCACGAGCGTTTCCTTCGTCACAACGAAGCCGAGCATCCATTGGCGTTGCAACTCGGTGGTAGCGTCCCCCTAGACCTGGCTGCCTGCGCGCGCATGGCGCAAGAGCACGGTTACGACGAAGTAAACCTCAACGTCGGCTGCCCAAGCGATCGCGTGCAGAACAACATGATCGGCGCGTGCCTGATGGGTCACCCACAGTTAGTGGCGGATTGCGTCAAGGCCATGCGTGACGCGGTGTCAATTCCTGTCACGGTCAAGCACCGCATCGGCATCAATGGTCGCGACAGTTACGCAGAGCTGTGCGATTTCGTCGGCACCGTCCGCGATGCCGGGTGCACGAGTTTTACCGTGCATGCGCGGATTGCGATTCTGGAGGGGTTGTCGCCGAAGGAGAATCGTGACATTCCGCCGTTGCGTTATGACGTGGCGGCGCAGTTGAAGGCGGATTTTCCGGAGTTGGAAATTGTGCTGAACGGCGGGATCAAGACGATGGAGGCCTGCCATGAGCATTTGCAGACCTTCGACGGCGTGATGTTGGGGCGCGAGGCTTATCACAATCCGTATGTGCTGGCGGAGGTGGATCAGCAGTTGTTCGGCAGTTCGGCGCCGGTGATCAGTCGGGCTGAGGCGTTGGCGCAATTGCGTCCTTATATAGCCGAGCATTTGGCGGCCGGCGGCGCGATGCACCACATCACGCGGCATGTACTGGGCCTCGGCACGGGGTTCCCGGGGGCGCGTAAATTCCGTCAGTTGTTGTCGGTGGATATTCACAAGGCCAAGGATCCGCTGGCGTTGCTGGATCAAGCCGCCGAGTTGCTTGAAGGGCGTTGATGCCCTCCCCCAGTTTCAACCAGGCGGTTCGATCCGCCTGGCTTGACTTTCACCCCGCCGCTGCCGCTGTCCAGTTGACCCAACCAAACGCCCACGTCGCCAGAATCAGTAAACCAAACGCGATCCGATACCACGCGAACGCGGCATAGCTGTGGTTGGCAATAAACTTGAGCAAACCGCGCACGGCGATCATCGCGAAGATGAACGCGGTGACGAAGCCGAGCGCGAACACTGGCAGGTCGTTGGGCTGAAACAAGTCGCGGTATTTGTAGCCGGAATACACGGCGGCGCCGACCATGGTTGGCATGGCGAGGAAGAACGAGAACTCGGTAGCGGCTTTGCGTGACAGGCCGAAGAGCAAGCCGCCGATGATGGTCGAGCCGGAACGCGAGGTGCCGGGAATCATCGCCAGGCACTGTACGAAACCGACCTTGAGCGCGTCAGACCAGCGCATGTCGTCGACGTGCTCGACGCTGATCACATGACTGCGTTGTTCAGCCCACAGCATCACCACGCCACCGACCACCAGCGCCACGGCGACGGTAATCGGGTTAAACAGGTAATGGTGGATGGTGTCGGCGAACAGCACGCCGAGTACAACGGCGGGTAGAAAGGCGATCAGTAAGTTGACGGTGAAGCGTTGTGCATTGCGCTCAGTGGGCAGGCCTTTGATGATTTCGAAGATCTTCGGGCGGAACTCCCAGACCACGGCGAGGATGGCACCCAGTTGAATAATAATGTTGAACGCCATGGCGCGTTCGCCACCAAAGTCGAGCAGGTCGGCGACGATGATCTGGTGGCCGGTACTTGAGATGGGCAAGAACTCGGTGAGGCCTTCAACCGCACCTAATATCAACACCTGGAAAAAAGTCCAGAAATCCATTAATCCTCCGTCAGAGCGCTCGTGTGAGCGACCGGGTAATAACACTCAGGGCTGAGTATCTGCAATTAAACAATTGGCCAAAATGAAAGATCAAAAGATCGCAGCCTTCGCCAGCTCCTACATTTGAAATGCATTCCCCTGTAGGAGCTGCCGAAGGCTGCGATCTTTTGATCCTGAAAGAATAGGTCTAATGAAATGCCACACTCAAGCCATGTTAGTAATCGTCGGACGACGAACTACGCAGAAAATATTTAGGGGCTGAGTGGCAAAAAGTTAGTCCAGCCAATAAAGTGTGATGAATCTCACATTCACGCAGATGGCCAAACAATGGCAATTGGACATTAACAAAGCGATGGCCAGCGATTCAAAATAGTGGCACCATTGCATATCGCCACCATCTAAGCGCTAGTTCACCTATCTGACAAAATCAACTAAAAGCTTGAAAAGCTTAATTATTGTTAGAAAACTCGGGAGCCACGTCTAAAAAGCGCGTGAATGTTACCAATTGTCAGTCACAGATGAGAACCGGTGCTTTAACATCCCGATGTCAGCACTTAATTCGAGTCAATGCATGATGCTCTCTGGGAACTTAGCGACTAGAAGTCCGCGCCCGCAAAACGACGACCCCGGTGTTCTCACTTTGGGTCTTACCCGTGGCGTGGCCGAACATTTTAGAACGCTGGTGGCCAGGCATGTGCGTAGCGATATGGCACTAGAGGTCGATGCGTACACTCGTTCATTTCAGCAGAATGATTATTCTGGGTATCGCGCCATTTTCCTGGTCATCGACAGCCCTCAGGCCCTCGAAGACAATTTGGCGCTGGTGCAAAGCGTTCGCAGCGACAACTTGAAACCGATCATTTGCGCAGTGATCACGGGGCGCGGCGCCTTCAACAAGATCAAGTATTTTCTGGCCGGCGCTGACTTTTGTATCAAACTCAATACCCTCTCTGAGGACAGCGACGAGTTGCTTGCCGAGTTCTTCAACAGTGAAGAGTGGCAACGCGATATCAATCTGACCCTCGACCCGACGCGCATTTGCCTGATGGGCTCCCGCCAGAAACTTGATATCTCGTTTGCCGAAATGAAGATCCTCGAAGCCTTTGCGCAAACTCATAACCACATTCTGAGCCATGATGAAATTGCCAACATCATGGGCCTCAACCCCAATTTCTACGACCCTCGAGCGCTGGAGAAATCGATCAGCCGCTTGCGTGGAAAAATCAAGGACATGTATGGTACCAACGCGATTCAGAGCATCCGCGGCCATGGCTATCGCCTGCTGCGGGGTCTGATATCGACTGCCTGATTCAATGGCAGCCATCCCTTTTGCATACGTACGAAGGATCGTCCCATGCAACGCTATCGTTTTATCTGTACTGCACGCCTATTAGAAATCAAGCGATTGAATGAGCGCGACAACACTAACCATAACAATAACTCCATAACATAGCAGCAGATCGAGTGGAACTTATCGAGGGCCATCATTGGGCCCAGACCCTGCCTATCGATTACTTCCGAGGAAGTCATTGCTCGCCTGCCGATTGACCCTTTTTAGCCAATTTTGGTGTGTATTCAGGAGAGAGACATGGAAACTAGTACAACCCTCCCAAGAAAATATTTTGTTGTCGTGACTAATAGCACAACGTCGCAACGTGAACTGGAAAGCATTTTGTCCAGTGAACGCTTCAATTCATTTGGCACGTCTCAGGCACAAATGTTTATTGAAGACTCCGCTTCGCCCTCTTCCGCCCCGACCGTGATGGAGTTCACATACCCAAGCGTTAGTCGAAAGAACGTCGCACGCACGATTGAATATGACACCCAGAAAATCATCGCCACCCTCGAATCCGAATGGCGAGCCGCGCAAATCGCTAATCCCTTTCAGAGCAATCCATCGGTAACCGGCGAGATAATTCCCGCCAATGCTGACGATACGCCTGGCAACGAAACCTGGCATCTGGACAACGATCAAGGCGCACTGGTCAAAGACGATGTCGAGATCAGTCTCACCGGACTTGAAACAGCACTGGTCAAAAAAATGCTCAGCCATGAAGAACGGGTTGTCAGTCGAGACGAGTTGATTCTGAGTATCGGCCGAGAGCCGGAGCAATATCGCGGTCTGGAGATGTGCCTGAGCCGCCTGCAAGACAAGTTCAAAATGGCCAGTAAGGGTGAACGACTGTTCCGCGCGGTCAGAAACCGTGGTTATTGCCTCATCCAGGAAGTCGTCGCCTAAACACAGCCGACCGCCCAGACCAGATAAACAGATAAAAGTGCGATTACAAAAACAACAAGAGCACTCTGTTTGGTTTCAACTCCCTCCTTTAATTAACACTCCCTGCCTCCACCCCTCCAACAGTAACAAATACGACATCCTTTATTCACCCCCTGCTATTCGACCTTTTCTAACAATCAGCTTTTAAATATTTAAAAGTTGGCACTGTGCCATCTTGTTAGAACTCGTCAGACACCCTTATCGCCAATAACTTAGTCTATTGACTGACGACAGTTCGACCTATCGGCGTTGTTACCTCAGGACACTCGCTACAACAAAAACAATAAGCCTGTTTAACAACTCGGATTTCAACTGTTGAAACCTGAATGGACGTCTTTTGGGGATATCGTATGGATCTTTCTCTTAGTATTAATCGAAGCACGGGCCTCAAGGGACTGACCTTTTGGGGCCAATGGGCGCTGGCGCAGGGCTTCGTTGTAACGCTGTTGTTCGTACTGGCTGAACAGCACACAGGAAGCGTCGCGTTCTATTACCGGATGTGCGCAACCCTGGCGGTTTTGGCTTCGGTGCCGGCTTATACGTTTAGCGGTGTTTATCGCAAACGCGACAATTACCTGACCGGGTTGGGTCGGTTGTTCATGGGTTGGTCGATGACCATGGCAGCGCTGGCCTGCATTGCGTTTGTCTGCCAGGCCGATGAGTTGTTTTCACGGCAGGTGATTCTGAGCTGGGCGGTGTACGGCTTCCTCGGTCAGGCGTTTTTGTACGCACCGTTGCATGCGTTTTCGAAGTACTACCAGCGCTCGCGTAAAAGTGAGCACAAGACGCTGATCGTCGGCACTGGCGAACTGGCGCTGGGCTTGGCGAAGAAGCTCAGCCTCTCGGAAAACCTGCCGCTGGTGGGACTGGTGAGCAACGGCACCCTGCCCGCTCTCGACGCCGATGCACCGCGCGTCGTCGGCGCTCAGGAGCAATTGCTGGAGCTGATCGAAGCACACGACATCCGCCGTTTGTACATCACGCTGCCGCTGTGCGAAGCGGCGCAGATCGAGGCGATGTATGTCGATTTGCTCGGCGCCAACGTTGATGTGGTGTGGGTGCCGGATCTGAACGCGCTGACGCTGCTCAATCACTCGGTGAAAGTCGTGGATGGTTTGCCAGCGATCTACTTGAACGAGAGCCCGCTGACCAGTCGCCCGACCGCTGCGTTGAGCAAAAGTCTGGTTGAAAAAACCGTGGCGTTGCTGGCGATCATCGCGTTGAGCCCGATCCTGCTGATCATCGCTCTGGCGGTAAAGCTCAACTCGCCGGGGCCGGTGTTTTTCAAACAGGATCGCCATGGCTGGAACGGCAAGGTGATCAAGGTCTGGAAATTCCGCTCGATGAGCGTGCACGACGACCGCGAAGTGAAACAGGCCAGCCGTAACGACTCGCGCATTACTGCGGTTGGACGCTTTATCCGTCGCACCTCGCTGGATGAATTGCCGCAGCTGTTCAACGTGCTGCAAGGGCATATGGCACTGGTCGGGCCGCGTCCACATGCGGTGGCGCACAACCACTTCTACTCGGGGAAAATCCTCGCGTACATGGCGCGTCACCGGATTAAACCGGGGATCACCGGGCTCGCACAAATCAGCGGTTGCCGGGGCGAGACGGACACGATCGACAAGATGCAGAAGCGTGTGGAGATTGACCTGCAGTACATCAACAGTTGGTCGTTGTGGCTGGATCTGAAGATCCTGGTGAAGACACCGTTTACGTTGTTGTCGAAGGATATTTACTGAGGCCGGTTGCGCAAATGCACGGGGACGAAAGTCCCCTTTTTTGTGCCTGGGATTTGGGTTGGAATAGGGATTTTTGCGGCGGCACACAACCCTTGTAGGAGCCGAGCTTGCTCGCGAAGGCGGTGGGCCAAGCAACATCGATGTTGAATATGCTGACGCCTTCGCGAGCAGGCTCACTCCTACAGGGGATGAGTGCTCGGCCCAAGATAGGTGGCGTGGCACATGCCCTTGTAGGAGCAGAGCTTGCTCGCGAAAGCGGTGGGTCAGGCAACATCGATATTGAATGTGCCGACGCCTTCGCGAGCAAGCTCTGCTCCTACAGGGGGTTTGTGTTGATCACGGGATAGCGGGAATGCCACAGATCATTGTAGGAGCAGAGCTTGCTCGCGAAAGCGGTGGGTCAGGCAACATCAATGCTGAATGTGCCGACGCCTTCGCGAGCAGGCTCACTCCTACAGGGGGTTTGTGTTGATCACTGGATAGTGGGAATGCCACAGATCATTGTAGGAGTGAGCCTGCTCGCGAAAGCGGTGGGTCAGGCAACATCGGTGCTGGATGTGCCGACGCCTTCGCGAGCAAGCTCGGCTCCTACAGGGGATTTGTGTTGATCACGGGATAGCGGGAATGCCACAAATCATTGTAGGAGCAGAGCTTGCTCGCGAAAGCGGTGGGTCAGGCAACATCAATGTTGGATGTGCCGCCGCTTTCGCGAGCAAGCTCTGCTCCTACAAAGATCACGGGTTACTCGGTGATTTTCTCGAAGTTGCGATAGAACATGTCCCCTTCCCGGCTATCCGTCATCGAGTGCAGCTGGAAGCTGCGGCTCAGTCTGGCGCCACCGTCTCGGGTCAACGGGGCCCACACCAGGTTGGCGCGGCGCATGGTCGACATGCTCATCATTTCGTCGAACGGGATCGACAGGTACAGGCCTTTGTCGAAGCTACCTTCACCGTATTCGGCGCTGTTGGCCGTGGTAATCGTCGCCCACGCACCAAAGCGCACGCCGTTGAAAAACTCGCGCGAGATATCCACGGTACCGCCCCAATCCCCCGCCAGATAACGACCGACACTGACGGCTGCTAACGTATCAAACGGCAGATCCGTGTAACCGGTGATATGCCCGGTCACCACCGAGTAATCACGCAAACCCAAACCCTGATCAAAATCACGCTGGCGCACCCAGTTCAGATCCGCGCCCACCGACCAGCGTTCACCGGTCGGGCGGAACAACACCTCCCCGCCCACACCGGCAAACATCGACTCCAGATAACCGCCGTACACCATGCCGTAGAGGTCTTTATCCAACTGCTCGGCGTGGCTGACCTGGAACAGCGGCATGGTCACATCGGAGGTGGTCAGGTACTGCCGCAAATCCGTGCGCACACGCGGTAATCCGCTCGGTGCGTCGTAGGTGAATTTGTCGAAGTTGTTCGCCAGATTGGCGCTGAGCAGACCGCTCCACCAGGTGTTGCGATTGAAGCGGTATTCGGCGTCGGCATCGGCACTGAATTGATAGAGCAAACCATCCGGGCCGCCGACGTTCTGTTTGAAGCCCAGACCAACGCCGTAACTGAAATGCTGCGGCGCTTCGGTGTAGAGGGTTTTTTCGTTGTGTGGCATCGCCGGGTTGATCTCGGTGGTGCGGTGCAGCGACTGCAACGGCTCCTCGTTGTTGATCACCTCGCGGAAGGTCTGGCGCGGCACGCTGGTTTCTTCCAGGGGCAGGTCGTAGCGTTTGTTGACCACGGTAAACCAGTCGATATCGTCGTTGACGCTGTTATCGAAAATCCGGCTTGCACGCCCGACTGCCTTGGACGAATGGAAGTATCGCTGCTGCTCGCCGTACACGATCAGCTCGGAATCGCGCTGGGCAATGCGCTCGACTTTGTAGCCGGCATTCTGCTGCAAACGCTGCGAGACGTTGGCCCAGTCAACCTGCTCCATCGACGTGGTCGGTGCCTTCGCCGGCAGCGGTTCCGGGGTCGGGTCGTAGGTTTTCGCCGGCGCTTTGCGGCTGACGAAATTGGTGTGAAAAGTCACGCCAAACATCGCCGTATTACCGCGCTCCCACGCCGCGCTGAGGTCGATCGAATCAGTGACTTTGAACACTGCGCCGAGGTTGATCGGCGAGTCCTGTTTGATCTCGTTGTCCTTCGGCTCGTTCTTGTAATCGTTGCCTTCGTATTCGAGCTTCAGGCTAAGACGATCCCACGGCGTCTGATAGCTCACACCGCCGAACAGCGAAGGCCGACCACGAAAGTACGAACCCGCGTTGACGTCACCGGTGCCTTCGGTTTCCGGACGGGTTTTGAAGCGATCACTGGCGAAGCCCAACGGGTTGTCGAAGTCGCCGCGATTACCGATGTAACCCCAGGCGATGCCGGCGCTGAAATCAAAATTGTCGAAGCGTTTGTTGGCGACGAAAAACTCACTGGAGAACAAACCGGTACCGCCGATATCTCGGAAGCCCAGCGCCACTTCCGGCGCCCAGTGGCTCTCTTGCCAGAGCCGGACTTTGGCGTCGACTGCCTTATCCTTATAGCTTTGGCTGCCGCTGAGGGCCTCCGAGCCGTACGGCCGGTTGGTGATCGCGGTGTAGCGAAACGAGCCTTCGAGCCAATCCAGCGGCTGCAACGAAACGCTGTAGCGGCTGTACGGATCGGTGCGGTTGGCATTGACGCTCAACTCGCCGGCCGGGGCCATGCGTGCGGTCGGCGTCTGCCACAGACCGGCGCCGCCGAAGTCATTCTGGGTAATGCGCGGCTCTGCATGAGCCAAACCACAGGGCAATAACAACACAGCTGCAAAACGTAACTTCAACGAACCACCTCGGCCAGCTGCGTGGCAATAAATTCGGCCAACTGCTGATTCAGCTCAGGGATAGGCGGATCAAGATCATCATTTTTCAGCGGCACCAGAATCTTGCTGCCGGCCACGGGAAAGTGCCCGGACTCGCGATTCCAATGCGCAATACCGACGCGCTGCGAAGCGCCATTGGGCTGGATCAGCCACAGATAATCGGCCTCGGCATCGCTGGAAATCGCACAGCCTTGCAGATACTCGCGAGCTTCCTGCAACGGCTGATACGGCAGGTGACACGGCTCATCAACCGCGCCCACCACTTCCACCTCATCGACGCGCGTCGGGTAGATCAGCCGATCGCCATCGTCGAGACGGATGTTGCGGGCGAAGCCGACTTCCAGCGCCACCGGATCGAGATCGGCAATCTGCCGCCCGGTCACCGGCATCTGCCGAACCTCGTCGGCAACACGCTGCGCCAGCGCCGCCCGGCTCGGTCTGTCGAAAAGCAACGCCATGCGCCGCAGCACATCCAGATCAAACAGCACGCCGACCTTCAGCCGCGTCTGTTGCTCAATCAGCGATTGGCGCAGCAAGCCGCCCGCCAGCCAATAACCTTCGGCATTCGGTACGGCAACGCTGATCACATCGAGCAAACGCCCACCCGCCGGCAACTCGACCGGGCCCGGGTTGGCGACATCGCCGCTGACAATGACGGCGGCCTGACTCGCACCTGCGACCAACAGCAAAAAAGCGGAAAAAACCCTCAGGCGCTTCACGGCAAATGCCTGCGATCAGGGGTCAGTTGCACGAGCTTCACCCGCAGTTGCGAAGTGAGTTGCTGCTCGCTCTGCACGATGAAACCGTCACGCGGATCGACCCAATAACGGTTGGTCGCACTGAGACCAATGGCCGGCGCATCAATCTGCTCGTCGACACGCAGCACGGCGTAGTCCTTGTCCAGAATGGTCAGGGTTTCAGTGGCGCGGCGGGTGAAGCGACTGTTGACGATCACCCCCACTTCCTGGCCCTTGTAGAGATCGATCCAGCGCCGCGTGGTGAAACCATCCGGCACTTGATGCAGGCCTCGTTTGAACGGCGAGTTGTCAGCCAGGCGTGTGCCATCGAGATCGCCTTCGAGGCCAAGGCCAATGCTGCGCACGGCGAGGCCATCGCGCAGCAATAACACCTGTTTGCCGGAGGCGACCCAGAACTGCAGATCCTCGCGCTCGCGCACCAGCGCCAAAACGCCGGAGCCGGACGGCGTGGTCAGTTTGAGTTGCGGGTAATTGACCCCGGCCACTTCGGCGGGCGTCACCTCGACTTCATCCGGGCCGACGACCGCGGCCTTCAAGTTGTTCAGCGATGCGCTCATCAGCGGGTTACAGCCGCACAGCAACGCGGCCGCCAACAGGCAGACGCCGATTTTCAATATTTTCACGGACGGGCGGCCTTATTTGCTGTTGTTGCTGTATTCGCTCCAGTTCTTCGCAGCGGAAGCGCCGGTGCCAACAATCGATGCCGACGGCACCAGTTGGCTGATCAGACGGTTCCAGCGAGTCACGTTGGCAGGGCCGACATACACGACGTCCTGAGGACGTACTTCGAAGTGCGAAGCGAGCGCCATGGCGGTCGGCGATTCGGCTTCGAGTTGATAGATTTTTGCCGGCTCGACATCGAGGTTTTCCACGCCGCGAATGACGTACACCGCGTTGCCGTTGGAGGTGGTCTGGCTCAAGCCGCCGACCGAACCGAGCACGTCGGAAAGGTTCATTGTCGCGGTCTTGAAGCTCAACGCGCGCGGCTGATTGACCTCGCCCATCACGTAGATGCGCTTGTTGTCGTTGTACGGCAGATACAGCTGATCGCCGCCCTTGAGGTAGACGTTCTGCAACTCGGAATCCGCTTGATTGAGCGAATCCAGATTGAGCGGATACACCCGGCCCTTGCGGTTGAGCAGCAGCCCGGACAAGTCGGCATTGTTGGTGTCGATGCCGGCAGTGCCCAGCGCCTCGACCACGCTCAGCGGGTTGGTGGAAATCGCTTGTGGGCCAGCCTTGGTGACGGCGCCGGTGACCACGACTTTCTGACTGGCGAAACGCAACACCGCGACATCGACCTGCGGCTCGGCGATGAACGCCGACAGCCGTTGTTCGATGTCCGAGCGCAGTTGCTGGATAGTCCGGCCGGTGGCCTGAACTTCCTTGATAAACGGGTAGTACAGCGTGCCATCGGAGCGCACCAGGCGGCCGTTGGCATCGATCTGTTGTTGCGCGCCGGAGGGTGCGGTCAGTTCCGGGTGATCCCACACGGTGATGTACAGCACGTCGTTGTTGCCGATGCGGTATTCCGCGGGCGTCGCCAACAACTCTGCCGGCAGCGACTCACGTTTCTGCGTGGCGCGGTTCATGGCAATCAGCTTGGGCGTGATCGGAATCAGCTCGACCCGGCTGCTTTCACTGGCGCCCTGACGCGTGATGTCCTGGGTGCTCAGGTATTGACCGGGGGAAAACATGCAACCTTGCAAAGCGAGACTTGCCAACATTAAAAGATAAACACTACGAGTCATAATGGCACTACGCTATTCAAGGGCGAATCCAAAAACAAAGTCACCCGACTCACGTCGGGCGACCTTGTACTGCACTAACAGAACTTCCTGTTAGTTATGCGTGCCGGTTGTACCGGTGGTACCCGTTGTACCGGTGGTACCGCCGTTGGCACTGCCACCGCTGTTAGACGCCGCGACTGCACTGGCGACCATTGCAGTACTGGCTGCCGGCGCTTGAGAAGCCGCCACGTTGCCACCTACATTGGTCACCGCAGTAAGCGGTGCTTCAGCGGCGGCAGCCCAGTTGCTCAACATCGTCAACAGGGCAACTGCCATCACTTTTTTCATAACAACTCCTTTCTAACATTCAGCCTGTTAAAAAACCGGCGTGTGTTAGAGGTGGTAGCGTTCAAGCCCGCAAATAGCGCGAACAAGATCCGTTGTTCTTTCACAGTCTTACCCAACTGATAAAAGTCGAACGGCAGGTTTATATCTACGGACTTGCAAAAGGCATTGCCAGTGTAATTTCCCGACGGAATCTAACAACCTGACTGAAAATAACATTGGACTTTAAATGGCCATCATCCCAAGTAACCATTGGGATGCGTGGATTGCCAGCGCCAGGTGTCGGTGACCATGTCATGCAAACTGCGCGTGGCTTTCCAGCCAAGTTCTTTGGCAGCCTTGGAGGCGTCGGCCCAACTCTCGGCAATATCGCCGGAACGACGCGGCATCATCCGGTATGGCACCGGTTGCCCGCAGGCCTGTTCGAAGGCATGCAGCACTTGCAGGACGCTGTAGCCGTCGCCGGTGCCGAGGTTCCAGGTGTGAATGCCAGTGCGTCCGGCAATCGATTGCAATGCTTTCAAATGCCCATCGGCCAGATCAACGACGTGGATGTAATCGCGCACCCCGGTGCCATCGATCGTCGGGTAGTCGTTACCGAAAATCGACAACTCTTGAAGGCTGCCGACCGCGACCTGACTGATGTAAGGCACCAGATTGTTGGGGATACCGTTGGGATCTTCGCCCATCTGCCCGCTGTCGTGAGCGCCGATCGGGTTGAAGTAGCGCAGTAAGGCGATGCTCCAGCGCGGTTCGGCCTGGCTCAAATCGCGCAGCACGTTCTCGACGATCAACTTGGACTGGCCGTAAGGATTGGTCGGATTACCGGTAGGAAAATCTTCGCGAATCGGCATTTGCTCGGGTTCGCCGTACACCGTGGCGGACGAACTGAACACCAGACGAAACACCCCCGCCGCCGCCATCGCCTGACACAGCGTGATGCTGCCGCTGACGTTGGTTTCGTAATACTCCAGCGGCTTGCGCACGCTTTCGCCGACAGCCTTGAGACCGGCGAAATGCAGCACGGCCTCGATGTTGTGTTCGCGGAAAATCCGGTCGAGCAAGGCCCGATCACAGACATCGCCGCGAATCATCCAGGCACTCTTGCCGCAGATGGCTTCTACGGCATGCAACGCCGCATCGCTGCTGTTGCAAAGATTATCCAGCACAACAACTTCATAACCTGCTTCCAGCAACGCAAGTGTGGTATGCGAACCGATATAGCCGGCACCGCCGGTCACGAGAATCTTCATGGCGCGATCCGTCATTTGATAAATGCCAAGTAGCGTGTCAAGCCCGACTGCATGGATATGTGTCGCAATCCACACAAACGAACGACAACAACCGAAAACAAAACTAGTTCAATGACTGGCAATAAATATTTTTGCAGGTCACACTGTATTGCCCGCTACTTATTAGCACTGCAAGTGCACGAATCACTATCAACAGATACCGACTAAAAATAACTAATCACGCACTCACCGACATCTCATAACATTGTCGGCTTTTATCCTCATGAACAATTGCCATTAATAACCTGACTCAGGTATTAAAGTAAGCCTTCAATCATCATTGAAACTTGCAGACCGAAGTTATGGCCTGCATGCGTCGCCTGTGTTCCATGACTGTCCAGGATACTTTTATGATTCGTAAATGTTTGTTCCCCGCTGCCGGCTACGGCACGCGTTTCTTGCCGGCCACCAAAGCCATGCCGAAAGAGATGCTGCCGATCGTCAACAAGCCGTTGATCGAATACGCCGTTGAAGAAGCACGGGACGCTGGCCTGCAACACATGGCCATCGTCACCGGCCGGGGCAAGCGTGCGCTGGAAGACCATTTCGATATCAGCTACGAACTTGAACATCAGATTCGCGGCACTGAAAAAGAGAAGTTTCTGGCCGGCACTCGCGAGCTGATCGACACCTGCACCTTCTCCTACACCCGTCAGGTGGAAATGAAGGGCCTCGGCCACGCGATCCTCAGCGGCCGTCCCTTGATTGGCGACGAGCCGTTTGCCGTGGTACTGGCCGATGACTTGTGCCTGAACCTTGAAGGCGACGGCGTGCTGACGCAGATGATTCAGCTGTACAAGAAATTCCGCTGCTCGATCGTCGCGATTCAGGAAGTCCCGGCCGACCAGACCCACAAGTACGGCGTCATCGCCGGCGAGCTGATTTCCGACGGCATCTACCGCGTCAACAACATGGTGGAGAAACCGGCGCCGCAAGACGCACCGTCGAACCTGGCGATCATCGGTCGCTACATCCTCACGCCGGATATTTTCGACCTGATCGCCGATACCGAACCGGGCAAGGGCGGCGAAATCCAGATCACCGACGCGTTGATGAAACAGGCGCAGAACGGCTGCGTACTGGCCTACAAATTCAAAGGGATGCGCTTCGACTGCGGCGACGCCGAGGGTTACTTGCAGGCGACCAATTTCTGCTACGAAAACGTCTACCTCAAGGGCCGCTGAGACGGCTCCCTCCTTTTCATTTCAGGCAGGCCACCATGAACATTGCACAACATTCCGTAGAGATTGAACGCGAGGTGGGCAACCTCGGGGTGATGAGTTGGTTGTCACGCCATCAGCCGTTGCCCAGCGCCAACGAAACCTGGCTGGGCACGATTTTGCTGGTGGAGCGGATTGGCGTGTTCCCGGCGTCCGGGGATATCCGCCGGCCGCTGCGCGATCCGTATCCGCTGCTTGCGCATTTGAAGAAGCGCTATGGCGAGCAGGCGCTGGAGATGGATGACAGCGACGGGCTGAAAGTGATCTTCAGCGACTGGCGCTTCCGCGTGCGGATTTGCTGCAACGACCCGGCGATCATCATCAACGTGGAAACCCGTTGTGATGCACGGTTGATGCCGCAGAAGCTTGCGGAATTGCTCGAACAAGTCGACGCCTTCACGCAAGACTGACCTGATCGTTCCCACGCTCTGCGTGCTGATCGTTCCCACGCTCCGCGTGGGAATGCCGCCCGAGACGCTCCGCGTCCCTACGCCGGATGACGCGGAGCGTCACAGGATGCATTCCCACGCAGAGCGTGGGAACGATCATTGTGGAGCGGCATCGCAGCGATTGTTGGCGCCAGTGATCCAGCCGTAGAAGTAATCTGCAATCACCTTCCCGCCCGTGGCCGGCAGCGGATGAATCTTGTCCGGGCCGATCATCGCAGCAGCGTAGCGCTTAACGTCCGGGCCAAACGCGCATTGCAGGTTGGCGTAACCCAACCGCTGCTCCCGCGCCCAAGGCTCAAGCACCTGCGCATACGCCGACATCGGATAAGCGCTCGAACGCGTGGTGTCCTGACGCATGATCAGGTTGATACTCGCCGCCGGTTGAATCTCGCGAAGCATGCCCACCAGGCCTTGAACGTTCTGCAGATACTGCGCGGGTTTCACGCCAAAGCCCTGATCGTTGCCACCGAGCATGATCAGGTAAACATCGGCAGGGATCTTCGACACAGCGGCTTTCCACTGGGTCTGCCATTGCGCATCGTTGTGATAGAAGTCAGCGGATGCAGCGCCAGACGCTGCGAGTTTAGAGACGCGCACGCCGTTCTGATCGTTGCTCATCCACAGGCCGAACAGGGTTGGCGTGCCTTTGGTAACTTCCAGTTTGAATGACCAGTCTGCTGCTGCCGGAAGACCCGAGAGGGTTGCTTCCTGAACGCCAGAACCTGCCAACGTCATCGGCTGCCAATCTTCTGAGGATGACCAGCGATAGCGGATCTCGGCAAGTTCGCCATTGCCCAGGTAAAACAATTTAGCCTGAGTGACGGCGGTGTTGATCGCCGGTGTCGGGCTGGCGTTGACTTGCAGCCATGCGCCTGGCCGGCCCTTCACCGTGCGGCTGTCCGGACTCGCCTGGCCCAGACCTGAAACCGTCCAGTCCCCGCCGAAGTATTTTTCACTGCTGCGGGTGTATTTGAAATGCGTGCCGCCGAGCGCGGCGCCATGGTTGAAGCCGATATAGCCGGGCCCGGCAAAACCTACTTCCCCGGCCACGCGCTGCACCAGTTTGTTCAGATAGAAATCCTGGCCGGCGCTGTAGCTGTCGCCGATCACCGAGACCGACAACACCTTGCCGGCCTTGCCTTCACGCCACTGGGCAAACCGCTCATGCGCATCACCCACCTCAACCACAGACGCTGCTACGGGTTGAGCGTCATTCACTGCCAACATGCAAAATTTCCTTCCGTCCGTAAGGGCCCCTTCGCGAGCAAGCCCGCTCCCACACTGGATCGGCGTCATACACGAAGCGCAAATCGATTTCACGCATGCCGCGCTCTGCGATTCGTGCAAGGGTACCGAGGGGGCCCCTGTAGGAGCTGCGGCACGCTGCGATCTTTTGATCTTTAGAAGCAACAGCAAAAGATCGCAGCGTGCCGCAGCTCCTACAGGAGATCTCGATATCCACTGTGGGAGCGGGCTTGCTCGCGAAGCTTCTAGCTATTCTGAACCGGCACCACCGGGGCAATGACCGCCACCGGTTTCTTCACCGCCGCACGCTCACCAAGAAACAGCACCGAGGTGAAATTAAACCGGCTGAACACCATCGACAACACCACAGGCCCCAGCAACCCACCGCTCAACCCACCCAACACCAACAAACTCTCATCCTTCACACCCAACCGCCCTAGCACCACCCGCGACGTCGCCGCAAACAGCACATGAAACAGAAAAATCGCATACGAATACCCACCCAACCAGGTCAACGCCTTCGAGCGCATGCCACTCGACAACAACGCAAAGCAAGACACACACCCCACCGTCAAACCGATCAAGCTACGGCGATCAACAATCAGCTCACGATCCAGCGCCGCCACATACAGCAACGTCAGCGAAATCAGCACAAACACCACCGGCCCGATCATCGCGAACCGTTGCTTCAGCGCCTCGACATTCTCCTGCCCGATCATCCCCGCAACAAAAAACGGCAGCAGGTAGATCGCACCGTTAATCCCGAACGCATCAAGCTTGAACGGCGGCAGCAAAAACAACAGCGCCGCAAACGCGAACAACCCATACAAGCGCGTCGCCGAGCGCAGCATCCCGCGCCATTCCAACAACCCGACGAACATGAAAATGATGAACACCGCCTGCAAGAACCAGAAGTGGTTGATCGGCACCCAGAACGACAGCAACGCGTCGATCACGCCGACGTCCTTGTTCACTCCCGGCCCCACCGCTTGCAGCACCGAAAACGGCACGCCGACGCAAAACAGCGGCACGATCAAACGCCGCACCTTGCCGCTGAAGAACGCGGAAAAGTCGTTGCCACGGATTTTGTAGATCGAATAGATGTACCCGGAAATAAAGGTGAACAGCGGCATGCGCACGTACACCATCGAGTCGGCGATCACCCGGAACGGCGAGCCGATATCGATCTTCAACCCGCCGCCCAACGGCCCGATGACGTGGTAAAGCACCAGCAGCAGGCACGCCAGACCGCGCAGGGTTTCAATCTCCAGGGACTTTTTCTTGCTCGACATAAAGCACCTGCCTCAATTCAGAATTCTTGATTCAACCTGCACCGGTTTGTTCGCCCGCAGCATCAAGCCCAGCCCTACGAACAGCACCGGCACCACCATCGAAAAGTGCCGGGCGAAAGAGCCGAAGTCAGGCTCGAACAAACCCTGCACCAACAGAAACGCCAGCGGAATCGCGATCAGTTCCTTGGGTTTGGTCTGGATCGGCGCGCCTTTGTAATCGGTCGAAGTGATGACTTTGAACAGCAGCAGCGCGGTCATGATCATCAACGCCACGAAGATCACCTGCCCCGGCCCGGACAGCAGAATCAGCTCCACCGGGAACGACAAGCGGAAGAAGATGATCATCGAGTCCAGCGCTTGCGAAACGAAGTCGCTGCCGGTGAGCCACGAGACGATCAGCGACTTCGAGCCCTCCTCGCCCGCCGTGCGCAGTTCGTTGTTGCTGGCGCGAATCGACGACACCGGGAAGCCCAGCGCCAGTTGAATCGCCATGGCCACCGCCAGGTAGAACAGGAACAACATTAGAAAGAACGTCGTGCGTGATACGTACTTTTTCATCACGCAGACGCCGACCCACGACAGCGAAAACAGAATCCAGTACGGCCGGATCAGCACGCCGTAGATCACCGCTGACAGAAAGAATCCGCCACGATATTTGCGCGTCAGCGAGCTGAGCAAAATGCTCAACACCGCCACCGAGACGATGATTTCCTTGGTCAGATTCTCAAGGAAAAACGAGCGGACGATGCCCCACAGGCACAGGGTGCCGAAGATCGCCAACGGCATGCGCCGAAACACCACCACCGGAATCGCCGTGAGGAAGAAATTGCAGAACATGCCGTAGGCCCAGGCATTGGTCAGGTTGATCCCGGTGGGCCGCAGCAGGAAAGCCGAACACTCGTAGGACGAGCGATCGGGCGAGAACGGGTTCCAGAAGTTGCAGTTGTCGGCGCGCGCGTAGGACGACCACAAGGTCATCGCATCCGGGCCCGGATCACGCGGAATTAGCAGCGGCATGGCCACTGACAAAAACAACCCGGTGAACAGAATCAGGAACGACACATACGAATCGAGTCGCTTGCCGCGAAACTCGATACACGGCAGCTTCAGGCCCATGACACGGCAGCCTTTTTCGCAGCGGTCACGCGCGTCAGAACGGCAATAACGCCGAGCTGCACGATGATCGCGAAAACATTGCCCCATGCCGCGCCATAAATCGAATAGTGCTTGATCAACACATAGCTGACCGGCACCGAAACCAGCAGGCAGATCGCCGCGCTGGCAAGCGATACACGGCTGTTTTTCGAGGCAATCAAACCGCCCCAGACGATGTCGCCAATCGCCCGCAAAGCGAAGGAAAAGATCAGCACGCCAAGAATCGCATTGTCCGGACGCGGCACGCTGGTGGCGACGTAATCGAGCACCACGTTGAAGAACAGATAAATCGCCACCGCCACCGCCGCCGACACCACCAGCGAACGCATCACCCATTTGTTGACGAACAACTGCTTGACCGTAAACGCCTGCTGATCAGCCTGAAACCGCTTGGCCAACACCGGAATGCCGACCACCGCCACCACCGCGTACGACAAGGCTTGCAAGGTGTTCGCCGCCGACCACGCGTACACATATTTGCCGAGGCTGGCGTAGGGCTCCAGATCGATAATCAGGAAACGCTCGGCGTACTGACTCAGCGCGATCAAACCGGTACCGAGGTAAAACGGCAACCCGGCCTTCCACACCGTGCCCGTTGCCAGCGTCGAGCTCTCGCGGCCCTTGTGCACGTTCACCACAATCAAGTATCCGGCGACAATCACCAGCACATTCGCCGCGACCCACAACCACAACACACTGGCGATCCCCGACACCCAGCCGAGCATCATCCCGCCCACCGCCAACACCGCCCACAGACCGGTCTTGATGAAGAAAAGCAATGCGCCGGCCGTGGCTTTTTGTGCGGAAAACACGAACGAGTTGATCTCGAACGACAGGTGCTCGGTGAGCAAAACCAGGGTCACGCAGAGGATCAGCGTCGCCGTCGCTTCAACGGTCTGGAACAGTGAATAAATCAGCACCGTCACCACCGACAGCACCAGTCCCACCGCCAGGTACAACAGCAAAACCTTGTCGACCACGCGGCGCGAACTGCCGCCCACGCTGATCAACCGATTGATCTCGGAACTGAAACCGACGCTGTAAAACTTCGAGGCGATCAACGACGCGGCGACCACCACACCGTAAAAACCCAGCGCCTCATAACCGAGGTAATGGGTGATCGCCAACACCAGCAAAAACTTCGCGCCCAAGGCTCCGCCGCGAAGCAGCAGCCGAAATATCATCGAACGACACCCTTGATGATCTCGTCCATGGCCACGGTTTTCGCTTCGATTTCACGGCAGGTATCGGTCAGGCGCTGGCCGAAATTCGACAGCGCATTTGGCGCGTAAACCGTGTTGATGATGGTGTCGACATCGATGTCACCGCCATTGATCACCCAGTCCTCGACGCCCATGTCCTGATAGGCGCCGAAGCCTTTGCGCTCATAGCTGATGTGGTACGCCGGCACGCCGGACAGCAGCGATTCGATCGCGCCGTGCAGGCGCACGGAAATCACCAGATCCGGCTGGTATTTGGCGATGGTCGCTTTCAACGACAGCAGGTCTTCAGTGATGCCCAGTTCGCGATAGAACGCACCGTCATCGTTGCCACGCACGGCGCTCTGCACGGCGCAGACCACTTTGCTTTTTTGCTTCAGGCGTTGCAGCAGCAGCTTCAGATTGGCGACGTAAGCGACCTTCTTGTCCTTGCTCCACTCCGGCGGCTTGCGCAGCACTACGCACACCGTGGCTGGCGATGCGGCGCAACGGGTGAACTTCGGTTGCTGGAGGATTTTGCTCGCCAGCGATTGCACCGCCAGATCGGGCGCGCGGTAGACGTTTTCGCAAGCATCGAAAATCGCCGAGGAACGGTTGTCACGCACGAACACCGCATCGGCATTGGCGTAGTGCTCGACGATTTTGCTGCTCTCGCCATGGAACGGGCCGATGCTTTGCGGCAGGTACACCGACGGCACTTTGCTCAGGATCGCGGTTTCCAGTTGCTTGGCGTGACCGAGCTTCAACTTGATGTGTTCGAAAGCGCTTTTCGAGCGCATGTAGCCGCCGCCAACGCCGACGATCAGATCGGTTTTCTGCAACAGATCCGCCAACCCGGCGTAGGACTGATTGAGAAACACCGCTTGCTTGACCCGGCCCAAACCCTTGGCCGCCATCACTGGCGCGTCGAAACGCGGGTGCGGCAGATAGCTGAAAGAATCCGGATCGGAGGCGACCACGCTGATCGCGGTGTCGTCGCCAAAGTTGCGCTGCACCAAGGCAATGGCCAGATCGACGAGCAGGCCGTCACCGGAGTTGGACGCACTGTAGCCATGCAAAATCGTTACGTTCATATGCTTGAGTTCTACTTAAAAAGTGGGAGCGCGATACAGGTCGTAGGTCTGGCGAATCATCAACGCGGCGCTGAAACGCTCGCGGACGATGCTGCGCCCTTCGCTGCCGAGATCGAGCAAGCGCGGCTTCTGGATTTGCGCCAGCACATCGGCCAGCGCCTGGTGATCACCGGACGGAAACACGTAGCCCGACACGCCGTGCGTGACCAGTTCCGGCAGCGAGGTGCAATTGCTGGCGATCACCGGCAGCCCCATGGCCATGCCTTCCAGCGGCACCATGGCGAAACCTTCCCAGCGACTCGGCACAATCAGCGCATCGGCTTTCTGGTACAGCGCCTGCACTTCGCTCGGCGTGACCCACGGCAGGTATTCGACCGAATCCATCGGCGGACACTCCACCGAATCTTCGTTAACCGCGCTGCCGACCACCGTCAGTTTCAGGTCATTGCGCTGCACATTGGCGAAGGCCTTGAGCAGCACGTCGAAGCCTTTCTGGTAATCGAGACGGCCGACAAACAGCAGATGAATCGGCTCGGGGCTCGCGGCTTTCGGCGCGTCGTCCTTATGATGAATGCCGTTGTAGATCAGCTTCATGCGTTTGCGCTCGATGCCGAAGCGCGCGGCTTTATCGAGTTCGTACTGACTGACGCAAATGATCACGTCGGTGACTTTTTGCAGCACGCGCTCGATCCACGCATAGACCTTTTGCTTGATCGGCGAGCTTTCCATCAGGAACGAAAACGCGTGCGGGCAGTAGACGATTTTCGGCTTGCGCCACGGACGCAACAGCACGCAGACGCAGCGGCCAATCACCCCGGAAAAGGTGCTGTGCAAATGCACCACATCGGGTTTTTCCTTGAGCAGCACTTGCGTCAGACGCCAGGCGAAACGCAGCAACGACGGCACATTGCGCCCGGTGCGCGGGAAGGTGCGGATCTGTTGCGCGCCGATGCCGTGCAGTTCTTTGGCCTGATCCTCCGGCACCAGATACACCAACTCGTAGTCGGCCGCATCGCCTTCCGGCGACGCCGAAATCGTCCGAATAACGGTCGCGACGCCACCTTTGATCGTCTCTGCCACGTGCAGTATTTTTTTCACAACTCACCCACTTCAAACAGGAAAGGACAATCGCCAAAACTCAGGATTTGTCGGACGCGTATTCGTAGTTGTAATAGCCGTAGCCGCCGTTGCCGTAGTAGCTCGCGGCACGCTTCTCGACGCCGTTGAACACCGCGCCTTTCAACTCGATACCGTTCTGCGCGAAGCGGCGGATGGTCAGCTCGATCTCTTTGGCCGGGTTCACCCCGAAGCGCGTGACGATCAGGCTGATGCCCGCTTCACGGCCGACAATCGCCGCATCGGTCACCGCCAGCAGCGGCGGCGTATCGATGATCACCACGTCGTACATCTCGCTGAGTTGCGCGAGCAATTCGCGGAAGTTCGCGTGCATCAACAGCTCGGACGGATTCGGTGGCACCTGACCACGGCTGATGAAATGCAGGTTGTCGACTTCGACTTTGTTGATTGCCTGATCGATGCTGCAGCGCTTCACCAGCAGGTCGGATAAACCGTTGCTGATTGGCGTATTGAGGGTTTTGTGCAGATGCCCTTTGCGCATGTCGGCATCGATCAGCACCACGCGCTGACCGCTCAACGCCATAACTGCGGCGAGGTTGGACGAGACGAAGGTTTTGCCGACTTGCGGGCTCGGCCCGGAAATCATGATGCGGTTGTTGGTCGAATCGAGCCCGGCGAAGTGCAGGCAAGTGCGCAGGCTGCGGATCGACTCGATCGACAGATCGGTCGGATTGCGCAGCGCCAACAGGTATGCCGGTTTGTCGACGCCATCGCGGGCGCGGCCCTTTTTGTTGTCCTCTTCCTGTTGCAGCGCGCTGTACGGAATCGACGCGTACACCGGCAAACCGAGTTGCTCGATGGCTTCGGGGCCTTCCAGTCCACGGCTCAGGGATTTGCGCAGCAGCACCAGCGCCACACCGACGAAGGCGCCGAAGAATGTGGCGATCAGCACGATCAAGGCTTTCTTCGGTTTGACCGGGCTGGTCAGGTCGACGTCCGCCGTATCGACCAGACGCACGTTGCCCACCGCACCGGCACGAACGATGTCCAGCTCCTGGGATTTGTTGAGCAACTGCGTGTAGATCTGCGAGGCGACTTCGACATCGCGGGTCAGGTTGAGCAGTTCTTGCTGGGTGGCCGGCAAGTCCTGGACTTTGCCTTCCAGCGACTTCTGCTGCTGGGTCAATTCACCGATCTGGCTCATCAACGCGCGATAGGCCGGGTGCTGTTTGGTGAACTTGCGATCCATCTCCGCCTGCTGCATTTTCAGCTCGGAAATCCGCGTTTCCAGCGCCACGGACTGACCGAGCACCGATTGCGTTTCCAAGGAAATGTTCACGGTTTTGCCGTGGGTCTGATAGGCGTTGAGGGCATCGCTGGCCTTGGCCAGATCACGTTTGACCTGCGGCAACTGGCTTTGCAGGAAGGCCAGACTCTGCGCAGCTTCCGCCGAGGTACGGCGTACGTTTTGCTCGACGTAGAGCGAGGCGATCTTGTTGAGAATCTTCACCGCTTCAGGCGCGTCGGCACTGGCGAGGGCCAGACGAATGATTCCCGACTCTTTGCCTTGCTCGGAAATATCCAGCGCGTCCTGATAACCCTGAATCGTCACGATGCGCGGATTGCGCACCACTTCGAAACGCGTGCCGGGGTTGGCCTGCAATTGAGTGATCAAACCTTCCACGCCATCCTGCGCAAAGGCTTCGCCCATCGCGCCCTCGGCCAGCAGCTTGTCGTTGTCATCGAGCAACTGGAAGCGATGTTGTTCGCCAGCGATCAGCGTGAGTTTTTTGCCGAGCAGTTCTTTCGGCAGATTGAGCCGGGCAAACTCCAGCCGCTCACCGCCCCAGGCGTAGCTGTTCAGGCCGAAACGCGGCGCGGCGACGCTGCTGTCGGTTTCGCCGCGATAACGTCGGGCGAGAAAACCGCCGATGAGTGGAAAGGTGTTGGGGCTGACGTCGATGTCGAGGCGCAGGTCGTCGACGGTTTTGCCGATCACTGCACGGGATTTGATGATGCCGATCTCGGTCACCGACGGCGATTGGCCGCCGAGCATGCTGTTGAGGTCGGAAAAACCGAGCATGTCGTTCTTTTTCGGTTCGACCTGCACCAGCGCGTTCGCCGAATACACCGGCGTGGCCAAAACCGCATAGGCAATGCCGGTGACCATAAACGCGCCGGTGAGCGCGCCAATCAACCATTTCTGATCGATCAGGCTGCCAAAGATGCCGAGCAGATCAATGCTGTCTTGATCATTGTCACGGGTGCCGATTACGGACGGTAACTGCATAAGTCTGTTCTTACCATTCACTGTTCTGAAGAATATTCGTCAATGCCCGAGGCGCTGCGCCCATGAACTAACTGCATCTTCAATCAATGCATGCGCATGGATAAAAGCGGCTTTACCTTGACGATACGGATCGTGTATTTCGCGCTCGCTCTGCCACTTGCCAAGCAGAAACACTTTGCCCCTCGCGTGCGCGGCAATCTTCAGTACTTGATTAACGTGTTGTTTTTCCATGACCAGAATCAGGTCTGATTCATTGACGATGTCTGATGTCAGTTGCCGAGCCTTGAACGTTTCGGCGCTGTGGCCGTGATCTTCGAGCACCTGACGCGCCGACGCTTCGACACCCTCGCCGACCCGCGCCGCAAGGCCTGCGGAGGTGACGGTGATCGCTGACGAGGCCAGCGCGTTACGCAGCAACAGTTCTGCCGTCGGACTGCGGCAAATATTGCCCACGCACACAACAAGGATCTTTCTGAACAAGGTTTTACTTTCCCGGGTAATGTCAAACGGCCAACATGCCAAAGGATTGCAATGAACCCTGTGGATCTTTCTGCACTCAGAAATAGAATCGCCCTGTTAGTACTGGAGCATTAAGTACCACAGCGTTTTAAAGGCGCCCAACCACTATTAGCGGACTAAAAATAACTGTGATTTTCGGCTGATTGTTTTCCGACAAAAAATAACATTCGCGCACTAAGTGCCATCACCTCACTCGAAAACTGAGAAAAGAGATCATTCTTCGTAGTTGTCACTTCTCTTCGGGAGAGCAGACATGAAATCGACACCTCTGAAACAACTTGGCGCGCTGACGTTGGCGCTGCTCGGTGCCACCAGTCAGGTTCACGCCAGTGAGCTGTTCCCTAACCTCCCCGCCAAAACCATCGGCGTGCAGGTGAAGATCCAGAACTTCACCGCCGCCGATGCCGCGCAGATCAAAGCCGCCGGGTTCAGTTTTGTGCGCTTCGGTGTGTGGAGCGACAGCCTGAGCGCCAAGGCCTATCAACAGCAGGTCAGCGCTGCCTTCGCGGCAGCGCAATCGGCGGGGTTGCCGGTGCTGTTGACGGTGCGCGCGATCAAGCCGTTGCCTGCCTCGTCAGGCAGCGAACTGGCGACGGCGGGCGAAGCGTTCGCCAATGCCGTGACAAGCCTGGAAATGTCCTACAGCGCGCAACTTGTGGCGATTGAGCTGTGGAACGAACCGGATCTGCCGACCTACTGGCCGACGGGCAATTTCGACACGACGTTCGTGCCGTTCATGAGTTCGGTGTGCAAGACGTTGCAAGGCAAGCCGCCGGCGACGCCACTGGTGGGATATGGCTTCGCACGGCCGCCGACCGCCGGTTCCGCGTCCACCGTGGCGCTGAACCGCATCGTCAGCGAATACCCGAAATGCCTGAGCGCGGTGTCATATCACCCGTATGGCATGACTGCTGCGCAGATCAGCAGCGCGCAGGCATTCATTCAGCAGAACTTCCATTTGCCGGGGGTAATCAGTGAGTGGGGTGTCTCAGCGCTCAGCTCTAATGGTGGCGCCGACGGTCAGGCGAGCAAGATCAACGCCTTTATTGGCGATGTTAAAAAACTGCAGATCCCGCTGACGTCTATCTATGAATGGAAGAACAGTGATTCCGGCAGTAACGATCGCGAGAAGAACTTCGGCCTGTTGACCTCTGACGGTCAGCCGAAACCAGCGCGATTGTCGGTTGAATCTTTGTTGAACGCTGAGTAGTCCGTGCGCAACCGATCTGTACGCAGGTCGGTTGCTTTGAACCTGTGCGCTGTTTTGGCATCGTATTCATCGATAGCCCGCCCCACCTTTCAAACAATCGTTTTCAGGTTGTTGCCGCAGGGGCCATCGATACACGTCCACGCCCTTGAGTGACCGTCAGCGCTCGGGTAATGTCATCAGACCCATAGGATAGAGCACGCCCATGACTTCCAAGCTGGAACAACTCAAACAATTCACCACCGTAGTGGCCGACACTGGCGACTTCGAAGCGATCGCCCGAGTCAAACCGGTCGACGCCACCACCAACCCTTCCCTGCTGCTCAAAGCCGCGGCCATTTCCGGCTACGCCGAGCTGCTGAACGCTTGCGTCAGCGACTGTAAGGGCGATGTTGGCCTGGCCAGCGACCGTTTTGGCGTCGCGGTAGGTCAGGAAATTCTTAAAGTGATCCCGGGCCGCATCTCCACCGAAGTGGATGCACGCCTGTCGTTCGACAAAGACGCCGTGCTCAAGCGCGCGCACCGCCTGATCGAGCTGTACGACAAGGCCGGCATTGGCCGCGACCGCGTACTGATCAAGATCGCTTCGACCTGGGAAGGCATCCGCGCTGCTGAAGTGCTGGAAAAAGAAGGCATTCAGACCAACCTGACCCTGCTGTTCTCCTTCGCCCAGGCCGCAGCTTGCGCCGACGCCGGCGTGTTCCTGATTTCGCCGTTCGTGGGCCGCATCTACGACTGGTACAAAAAGGCCAACGGCAATGACTACACCGGCGCCGATGATCCGGGCGTACAGTCGGTCACGCGCATCTACAACTACTACAAAGCCAATGACTACAAAACGGTGGTCATGGGCGCGAGCTTCCGTAACCTCAATCAGATCGAGCAACTGGCCGGTTGCGACCGCCTGACCATCAGCCCGGATCTGATCGACAAACTGGCAGCGGATAACGGCAAGCTGGAACGCAAACTGGCCCCAGGTCACGCCGGTGAAGCCCGTCAGAGCCTGAACGAAGCGCAATTCCGCTGGTTGTCCAACGAAGACGCGATGGCCACCGAGAAACTGGCTGAAGGCATCCGTCAGTTTGCTCGCGACCAGGAGAAGCTTGAGGCGCTGTTGCAGGCCAAGCTGTGATTTGATTGTTTGAAATGCAAAAAGGGCGAACCTGTGAGGGTTCGCCCTTTTTTATGTCTGGGAAATATTCGGTGTTCTTGCGGAAGCTATCGCGAGCAGGCTCACTCCTACAGGGGATCTGTGGAGTGATCGCGATTATGTGGTTAATGAAGAACCCTGTAGGAGTGAGCCTGCTCGCGATAGGGCCAGCCGCCCTACCCTCAGCTCAAACTATCAATGCCGCTCGAGGGCATTCACCAGGTCATGAAACGCTTCACGATTGGAGTCGTTCAGGCCCATTAGGATTTTGTGCGCTTCCAGCACCTTGATCCGTACCACTTCTTCCGACTGATCCTGATCCGGCAGGTCGTCCAGGCACTCCGGGCATGGCACCGGGTGGTTGACGATGTTGAACACCTGCTCAAACCCCATCGATTGCAACAGACGGGTGATGTCATCGTGGGTGGTCACGACAGTCGGCAGCAGGCCGACCTTTTGCCGCGACAGGATCGACAGTTTGGCCAGCAAACCAAGCGTGGTGCTGTCGATGCTGCGGGTTTCGGTCAAATCGATCACGATCGCGTTGAAATTCAGCGCGGTGAAGATTTTCTCAATAGTCGCATCCAACGCCGAACACAGGGTCAGGCGAACTTCACCGACGAATTTCAGGACGAAGGTGCCGTCCTGCTCGGCGAACTGGATTCTACCGGTACTCATTAAAGATTCCTGCTCAACACCAACAGGGCGATATCATCCGGCATCTCCCCTAGCGTGGCCAATTCAAACACTTGCCGCAGACCATCCAGGCTGCCGCCCGCCGACTTCACCCGTTGGGGCAAAGCAGCTTCTTTTTCTTTGAGCGTGGGTTCTGGCAACAAATCCAGAATGCCATCGGACATCAGCGTCAGGCTGAACGTCGGCGGCAGCTCAAGCACGTGGTCTTCATAGGTGGCTTCATTAAATAGGCCCACCGGCAAACCGCGCCCTTCGAGATAACGAACACTGTCAGGCGTGTACAACACTGGCAAAGGCAGATGACCGCCGATGCTATAGGTCAACAAACCGGTCTCCTCGTCGATGACTCCACCGACCATTGTGACGTGTTTGCCCAGCTTACAACTGATCAGCCCCCGGTTGATATGACCAAGGACTTCTGAAGGCTTGAATTCCGGCAATGTGCCGTTGCGCTTGGATTCGAACAGCAAGCGCGTGGTCATGAACTTCAACAGCACCGTGACGAAGGCTGAAGAGGCGCCATGCCCGGAAACATCCGCCAGGTAAAACGCAACCCGGCGCTCGTCGACACGGAAATAGTCGACAAAATCACCCGACAGGTACAACGACGGGATGATCTGGTGGGCAAACTTGAACTCGTCGATGCTCCACGGACTTTCCGGCAACATGTTCATCTGCACCTGGCGACCGGCGTTCTGGTCTTCCTGGAGCAGGTTCAGGCTGGCGGCGAGCTCACGATTGGCCTTTTCCAGCTTCTCGCGGTAGCGCTGGTTTTCCAGCAGCAAACGCGAACGATCCAGGGCCCGGCGCACAGAGTGCTCGAGCACAGCCAGATCTTCGAGAGGCTTGATCAGGTAATCCGCCGCGCCCAGGCGCAAGGCCTCGACCGCGTCGTTCATCACGCCGGCACCCGACACCACAATCATCGGCGTTTGCGGCGAACGCTCGGTGACCTGGCGAATGAATTCGAGTCCGCCCATCTGCGGCATACGCAGATCGCAGATAACCAAATCGGGCTGTTCTTGCTCGAATACCTTGAGACCCTGTTGGCCGTTGCTGGCCTGCAGGACGCTGAAACCACTGTCTTCCAAATAGGCCGCGAGGCTCGCGCGCACTACTTCGTCATCATCGATTATCAGCAGCGTGGCACTGGTTTTTGGCATGTGGGCAAACGGCGCCAGAATTAGGTTGGCGTAGTGGGCAAGGTAACAACCCTGCGCGGACTACTGGATTCGCTTTCTAGCCTCTCTGTCGCACCGCTTTCGAGCATTGGCCGAAACGCGGTTACTTCAGAGGTGCCCTTCTAAGGCGCAGACGGTACTCCCATCCGCAGAGCGTTTCAAGCATGCGCCGATGGTCGCTTGACGACTTTACTTGTCAAATCACTGAGAGTTATAAGAACAGCTCAAACCGTAACCCAATGGAAGGACGAAGGCATGAGTCAAACCGGTCGGGACTACAGCGAAAAGCGCGATTTCATCCGCATGCGAGTCGATGTCGATGTCGTGTTGATTCATGAGGGTGATGAGGTTTCAGGGGTGTGCATCGACCTCTCGAGCAGTGGCATGCAGGTCGAAGCACCCAGACAATTCGCGGTCGGCGACCGTTTGAGCGTGCGGATCGACTCCGACCATGCAGCGCTCACTGGCCTTGAGGCCGAGACCGAAGTGGTCTGGGTCAGCGCCCAGGACGGCGGCGCTCAGAAGCTCGGCCTGACCATTCTGAAGATGAAATAAGCGCACACAAAAAAGGCGACCCGAGGGTCGCCTTGTTGTTTCTACAGGTCGAGCTTAAAAATCGTCTTCAACCTGACCGTCTTTAACTTTGAACTCGCGGTTCTGCAGGTAAGCGTTGCGGATAAAGGTGTACTTGTCGCCGCTGATCAGCTTCTCGCTCGACAGCAGGCTGGCGCGGGTGTCGACGATGTTCAGACCGAAGATCGAGTTACGCGCCGGCACGTCGTCGATGTAGCGATACATGCCGGTGAAGCTGTCGACGTACTTGGACGGCGCGTCACGCAGGGTGCTCGGGCCCATCAACGGCAGCATCACGTACGGGCCGCTGCTCACGCCCCAGTAACCGAGGGTCTGGCCGAAATCTTCGTCGCTGCGGTGCAGGCCCATTTTCGTGCCGACATCGAAGAAACCGAGCAGACCGAAAGTGGTGTTGAAGATCAGACGCGCCGTATCAACGCCAGCGGCAGCCGGTTTGGCTTGCAGAATGTTGTTCGCCAGGTTGGTGACGTCGCCAACGTTCTGGAACATGTTGTGGATGCCGTCTTCAACGAACTGCGGCGTCACGAACTGATAACCCTGGGCCAGCGGCTTCAGCGCGTAGGTATCAACGAAATCGTTGAACTGGAAGATCGGACGGTTAACGCTTTCCCAAGGGTCTTCTTCCGTCGCAGCGTTGGCGGCGAACGGAACCAGCATGACACTGGCGCATACACAAAGCTGAGCGAGAGGATTGCTCCAGCGCATAGAAAACTCCTTGGATTTGATTCTGGCACGGGCAGCTGAGGCCACGCGTAAGAACGCTAGTATAAGCGCAATCGGCATTTTGGGCAGTCTGGCATGAGACTGTATGTAGGAAGTTTCCTTCATTCCCTTCCGCAAACCCTGTCATCCAACTGTCATTGTGGCGCCCTAGCCTTGACGCTATTTCAGGGACGCTTCCATGTCACAGGCCGAAACCTTACCGCTCGCCACACCCAGCCTGACCGCCGTGCTGTTCGGGCTCAGTGGCTGTCTGGTGGATTTCGGCGCACGTGCGCAGCAACTCGGCAGCAGCCATCCGGAGCACGCTGAAACAACTCCCGGCGCACTCGATAGCCTGCTCAGCTTGCAACGCCGAAAAATCCCCTGCGCATGGATCGATGAACTCCCCCCTGCCCTGGCAAAACCGCTGTCGGCCGCTTTACCGGAGTGGATCAAACCTTCGCAACATTCAGCAACAAACAATCCATGGCCCGCGCCGAATGCTTGCTGGCAAGCATTGATGGGACTCAACGTCGATCGGCTCGATGGCTGCGTGCTGGTCAGCGGCGAACCTCGTTTGCTGCAAGCCGGGCTGAATGCCGGATTGTGGACGATCGGCCTCGCCTCCTGCGGTTCACTGTGCGGTCTGGCGCCGAGTGAATGGCAAGCGCTGACGCAAAAAGAACGCGAACAACTGCGGGGCAAAGCAACGGTGCAATTGTTCGGGCTTGGCGTGCATTCAGTGATAGATCACTTGGGCGAGCTCGACACCTGCCTCGCCGACATCAGCCTGCGCCGCCTCAAAGGCGAAAAGCCCTGATCGGGATCATGCAGTTTGAACGAGAGTGGATTAATCTAAAGGTCAGCCACAGACCTTTGGCGCGCGGCTGCGGTCAATGCCAGTGCCTCTCGATAAAAGGAAAACACCAATGCCGGCCCAAGAACTGCAAAAACAGCTCGAAACCCTGCGCGAGCAACTGGAGCAGAATCCGCCACTGTCGGAAGCCGAACGTGAAGATCTGCGCGTGTTGATGGCGCAAATCGAGTCTGAAATCCAATTGGAGAACGCTACTCAGGACGCCAGCATCGCCGATGGCGTGAACCTGGCGGTCGAGCGCTTCGAAGTCGAGCACCCGGCCATCGCCGGCACCCTGCGCAATATCGTCAATGCGCTGGGTAGCATGGGGATCTAGGATTTCCGGCCGCACAAAAAAAGCCCTGCCATCACCGGCAGGGCTTTTTCATTTCTGACATTTAAAAGATCGCAGCCTTCGGCAGCTCCTACATGGGGAGTGCATTCCAAAGGTAGGAGCTGCCGAAGGCTGCGATCTTTTGATCTTACTGTCGCACGAGTCGGTCGTTCGGCAGTTGTACGCTTTCGGTGCTGCGGTACGGGTTGATGTCCAGACCACCGCGACGCACATACCGCGCAAACACCGTCAGCTTCTCCGGCTTCAACAGTCGCTGCAGATCAAGAAAGATCCGCTCCACACACTGCTCATGAAAGTCCGAGTGCTGACGGAAACTCACGATGTACTCCAGCAAACTGGCGTGATCCAGCGCCGAGCCGCGATATTCCACGACCACCGTGCCCCAGTCCGGCTGACTGGTCACCGGGCAGTTCGATTTAAGCAGATGACTGTAAACAGTCTCCTCGAGGATCCGCGACTCATCGCAACGCAGCAGCTCCGGACGCGGATGCTCATAGTTGCTGACACTGATATCCAGATCATCGATGCACACGCCCGGCAACGCCACAACGCCTTCGGCTTCAACGTCTTTCAAACTGCGCACCCGCACGCCCACCGGTTTCCCGGCAGCGGCCGAGAGATCCTTGACCAGCGTCACTTCCAGCGTGGCGACGTCAGCAAACGGCGTCTGATTCAACGAGTTCAAGTACAGCTTGAACGACTTCGACTCGATGATATTCGGCGAATCCGCCGGAATGCTGAACTCTGCAATCGCCACCACCGGTTTGCCCGACGGCAGCAACCACGACAGCTCAAAGCAGTTCCAGAAATCCACACCTTTATAAGGCAGGGTCTCGGCGGTCAGCCCCAGCTCCGCCCACTTCGCAGTGCGCGGAATCGGGAACAACAAGGACGGCGTGTAAGTGGCGATGTATTCGCTGGACTTGCCCAGCGGCGAATGTTCGGCTGCGGGATGCATGGCGGAAACCTGACTGAAGAATCAGCGGATTCTACCAGCCTTTGCGCGCGGCTTTGAGTGGTTACTGACTGACAGTCAACTTACCCACCATCCCCGCCTGATAATGCCCCGGAATATTGCAGGCAAATTCCAGGCTCGTGGCTTTGCTGAACGTCCAGGTCAGTTCCGCCGTTTTACCCGGCTCAACCAGCACGCTGTTCGGGTCGTCATGCTTCATGCCATGGCCCATCGCGGCGTGATCCATACCCGCCATGTCGTGGGACATTTCCTTCATGCCGGTAGGCGTAAGCATGCCGCTTTGCTGCATCTGCAACATTTCCTGCTGGTGTCTGGCATGCATCGCTGCGTCACCGAGGTTGAATTCGTGCAGCAACTGGCCCTTATTCACCAGCACAAAACGCACGGTCTCACCGGCCTTGACCTGAATCGCCTTGGGGTCGAACGACATGTCGTTCAGCACCACTTCAACGCTGCGCGTGGCTTTGGCGGCGGGCGCTGGCTGGCCGAAGTCGTAGGTGTGCGCGGGGGCCGCCCATACCGGCGAGCTCAACGCCAACAAACACAAGGCCAGGGATTGGCGTAAAAACATGGTCGTTCTCCAACAAGATAAGGTTCAGCCTGTGGGAAACTTTAGCCGCCCTGCACTGGCATCAACCTGACAGGCAGATTACAACTTTGTCAGGTTGGCGCCTCACGCGTGCTCTCACGGTATAAAGCCTTCACTGAATCATCCCCGAATAACCCGAGTCGCCCATGAAACTGTTGATCGTCGAAGACCAAGCGAAAACCGGCCAATACCTGCGACAGGGCCTGACCGAGGCCGGGTTTAATACCGAACTGGTGGCCGACGGCAACAGCGGTCAGCAATTGGCATTGAGCGGTGATTATGCGCTGTTGATCCTCGACGTGATGCTGCCCGGTCGCAGTGGCTGGCAGATTCTGCAAGCGGTGCGCAGTGCCGGACTGGACACACCGGTACTTTTTCTCACGGCTAAAGACGCGGTGGAGGACAGGGTTCACGGCCTCGAACTCGGTGCTGACGATTATCTGGTCAAACCGTTCGCCTTCTCCGAGTTGCTGGCGCGGGTGCGCAGTCTGTTGCGTCGTGGCAGTGCCACGCCACAGGAAACCAGTCTGCAACTCGCCGACTTGCGTCTGGATCTGATCCGCCGCCGTGTAGAACGCAGCGGCCAGCGCATCGACCTGACCGCCAAAGAGTTCGCCCTGCTGGAAATGCTTCTGCGTCGCCAAGGTGAAGTGTTGCCGAAATCGCTGATCGCCTCGCAGGTCTGGGACATGAATTTCGACAGCGACACCAATGTCATCGAAGTGGCGATCCGCCGTTTGCGTCTGAAAATCGACGACGAGTTCCCCAACAAACTGATCCACACCGTGCGCGGCATGGGTTACGTGCTTGAAGAGCGCAGCGTCTGATGCGCCGTTTGTCCCTGAGTTCGCGCCTGGCATTGTTATTCGCCGCTTGCACCGCGGTGGTCTCGCTGTTCGCCGGGGTGCTGTTCAACCGCGCCAGCGAGGCGCATTTCATTGAGCTCGACCAGCAACAACTGGATGGCAAACTGATTGGCCTGCGCCGCGCGCTGCAGGACGTTCAGCCGGCTCAGCGCGAAGCGCGACTGGCGGATGAGCTCAGCCGTCAGGCCGATTTGTCGCTGCGCATCACCGGTGCTGACGGCCAACGCTGGTACGACAGCTCGACGCAGATCCCCAAGGATTTGCCGCCGCAAATCGGGCTGTCGACGATCAGCACTGACGGCACCGATTACCGCGTGCTCAATGCCCCGCTCTACCCGGAAAAGTCCGATTCGCCGCACTTGAGCCTGTTGCTCGACATCACCCATCACCAACACTTCCTGCAACGCATGCAGCATTTGATCTGGCTCACCGTCGGCCTCTCGGCACTGGCCACGGCGTTGCTCGGCGCGTGGGCAGCTCGTAGCGGATTGCATCCATTGCGGCGCATGAGCGCGGTGGCGCGTGGGATTTCTGCACAATCGCTGAATGCCCGACTGCCGGAAGCGCAAATGCCGCCAGAGCTTGCGGAAATGGCCCACAGTTTCAACGCCATGCTCGGCCGTCTCGACGATTCGTTTCAGCGACTCTCGGCGTTCTCGGCTGATATTGCCCATGAACTGCGCACGCCGCTGTCGAACCTGCTGACTCACACCCAAGTCACCCTCACCCGCCCTCGGCCGATCGAGGACTACCGCGAAGCGCTGCACAGCAACCTCGAAGAACTGCAATGGATGGCGCAACTGGTCAACGACATGTTGTACCTGGCCAAGGCTGACCACGGTTTGCTGATGCCCAAGCGTGAGCCGCTGGAATTGGCGGATGAGACCGATGTGTTGCTGGAGTTTTTTGCGCCGCTGGCGGAGGACGCCGGCGTCACGCTGAGCCGTGAGGGTAATGCGCGGATTGAGGGTGATCGCAATATGTTGCGGCGGGCCTTGTCGAATTTGCTGGATAACGCGCTGCGGTTTACCCCGGCGGCGGGCTCAGTGAGTTTGCGGATCGCTGAATTACCGGGGGCTGTACGGGTTTCGGTTGAAAACACTGGGGATGGGATTTCTGCGGAGTTGTTGCCACTGCTGTTTGACCGGTTTTATCGGGCCGATCCGGCGCGGCAGGAAGGCAGCAGTGAGCATGCGGGGTTGGGTCTGGCGATTACGCAGTCGATCATCCGGGCCCACGGGGGGCAGATTCGTTGCGAATCAGAGGCGGGATGGACGCGGTTTGTGATTGAGTTGCCTCGAAGCTGATCGTTCCCACGCTCTGCGTGGGAATGCCGCCCGGGACGCTCCGCGTCCCTTCCAGAGCCGAACGCGGAGCGTCCGTTGAGGCGTTCCCACGCAGAGCGTGGGAACGAGCTTGGGATCGCTTACGAATATCTCAGGGCATGAGCCGGTTCGATCTTCGCCGCTCGCCACGCCGGATACACCGTCGCCAGGAAGCTCAAGATGAACCCCGCCGAGCAGATCAACAACACATCCCCGCCCTGCAATTCCGACGGCAAATTGCTGACGAAGTACACGTCAGAGCTAAAGATATGCTGCCCACTGACTCGCTCGATCCAGCCGACGATCTGACTGACATTCAACGCCGCAATCACGCCCAACACGCCGCCAATGATCGTACCGACAATCCCGATCACCGTGCCCTGCACCATGAAAATCGCCATGATCTGCCGGGGCGTCGCGCCGATGGTACGCAGGATCGCGATGTCCGCGCCCTTGTCGTTCACCACCATGATCAGCGTCGCGATGATGTTGAACGCCGCCACCGCGACGATCATCAGCAGCAACAGGCCGATCATGGTTTTTTCCATCTTCATCGCACTGAACAAGCTGCCCTGAGTGTGCGTCCAGTCATCAGCCTTGAACTCGGCGCCCAGACTGGCGGCGATGTCTGCGGAGACTTTCGGCGCCGCGTACAGGTCTTTGACTGCCAGACGCACGCTCTGTACCTGATTCGGTTCCCAGTGCTGCATGGTCGCGGCATCGGCGACATGGATCAGGCCCATCGAGCCGTCCAGTTCAGCGCCAACCTTGAACACGCCGACCACGTTCAGCCGTTGCATGCGCGGGGTGATGCCACCCGGCGCGGTGCTGACTTCCGGGACGATCAGGGTAATTTTGTCGCCGACGTTGAGACGGAAACGTCGCGCAGTGATTTCACCGATCACCACGCCGAACTCGCCCGGTTTCAACGCATCGAGACGGCCCTGCACAATGTGCTGGGCAACGATCGAGACCTTGCCTTCCTGCGCAGGATCGACGCCGCTGATCTGGATCGGCTGCATCATGCCTTTATAGGAGAGCATGCCTTCCATTTCGGTGAACGGCACAGCGGCAGTCACTTCGGGATTTTTCATCGCGGCGGCGGCCACTGGCTGCCAGTCATCAATCGGCTTCACGCCAACGATGGTAGCGTGCGGCACCATGCCGAGGATGCGCGAGCTCATTTCGCGCTGGAAGCCGTTCATCACCGACAACACCACGATCATTGCAAGCACGCCGAGGGCGAGGCCGATCATCGAGGTCATCGAAATGAACGAAACAAAGCGATTGCGGCGCTTGGCGCGGGTATAGCGCGTGCCGATAAAGATCGATAACGGTCTGAACATTCGCTGGGGCACCGTATAAAAATAAAAGACCCGACGCCTTTGCAGGTGTCGGGTTTCAGCCAATCAGATAGGCGTGAGGCGACCTTCTTGCAGGTGCAGTACGCGATCCATCTGACGGGCCAGGTTCATGTCGTGAGTCACCACCAAAAACGCGGTGCGCATCGAGGTGCTGAGTTCCAGCATCAAATCCTGAATGCCCTGCGCGGTGTGGGAGTCGAGGTTGCCGGTCGGCTCGTCGAGCATCACCAGGCCTGGCTTGTTCACCAGGGCGCGAGCGATGGCCACACGCTGACGCTCACCACCGGACAGTTCGGAGGGTTTGTGCTCAAGGCGATGGCCGAGGCCGACGCGCTCCAGCAAAGCGGTCGCACGCTGACGCGCTTCCGGGATCGGCGTCTTGCCGATCAGCAGCGGCATGCACACGTTTTCCAGCGCGGTGAATTCCGGCAGCAAATGGTGGAACTGGTAAACGAAACCGAGCGCGCGGTTACGCAGCAGGCCGCGCTTCTTCTCGCTCAGTGCCGACAATTCTTCGCCGTCGAGCCAGACGCTGCCCTTGGTCGGCGTATCCAGTCCACCGAGCAGGTTGAGCAAAGTACTTTTGCCCGAACCCGAGGTGCCGACAATCGCCACACGCTCGCCCGGGTGCAACTCCAGTTGCAGACCGGCCAGCACTTCTACCGACTCCGGGCCTTCCTCGTAGGATTTGCCCAGGTTGCGGCAGCTCAAGATTGCTTGTTCACTCATGCCCGACTCACTCATAACGTAGCGCCTCCGCCGGCTGGGTGCGCGCGGCACGCCAGGCGGGATACAGGGTGGCGAGGAAACTCAGAACCAACGCCGCCGCGCAGACCATGACCACGTCCTGGCTCTGCACCTGCGACGGAAGATAATCAATGAAATACACGTCAGCATTAAGGAATTTGTGGCCGATCAGCCCTTCCAGTGCCGAGATCGCCGCGCTGACATTGAGCGCCGCGAAAATCCCGACCACCGCGCCAATCGCCGTGCCGACTACACCGATCACCGTGCCTTGCACCATGAACGTGCGCATGATCGTGCCCGGCGTTGCGCCCAAGGTGCGCAGAATGGCGATGTCGCCCTTCTTGTCATTCACCACCATCACCAATGTGGAAATGATGTTGAACGCGGCAACAGCGACGATCAGCAGCAACAGCAGGCCGATCATGGCTTTTTCCATGCGGATCGCCTGATACAGATTGCCGTGGGTGCGCGTCCAGTCGCGAGCGTAATAATGGTCTTCCACAAGTTGCTGGGCGATGTGCCATGCCACACGCGGCGCCTGGAACAGATCGTCGAACTTCAGGCGGATGCCCTGCACCTGATCAGGCTTCCAGCGGTGCATCTTCGCCAGATCCTGCAGGTTGGTGACGCCCAGGTAGCCGTCGAGCTCACCGGCGCCGACATGGAAAATGCCGACCACGGTGAAGCGCTTCATGCGCGGGAACATCCCGGCCGGGGTCACGCTGACCTCTGGCGCGACGAAGGTGACCTTGTCACCGATGCCGACGCCCAGCTTGGTCGCGGCCTTGTCGCCGATGACGATGCCGAAGCTGCCCGGCGTCAAATCGTCGAGTTTGCCCTGCTTCATGAAGTTGTCGATGATCGACACTTTGCGCTCGAGCGCAGGGTCAATGGCATTGAGCAACACCTTGGAGACCTGGCCGTTATTGGTCAGCAGGCCCTGCATCTGAGTAAACGGCGCAACCGCCGTCACCTGCGGGTTCTGCTTGACCTTGGTGGCCAGGCTTTGCCAGTCGTTGATCGGCTCAGTGGATTCAATGGTCGCGTGGGGCACCATGCCCAGCACGCGGGTGCGCATCTCATGATCGAAGCCATTCATCACCGACAGCACGACGATCATCACGACCACGCCAAGGGCGAGCCCGATCATCGAAGTCAGGGAAATGAATGACA
>NZ_JBIVMX010000008.1:0-24582 GCF_044753305.1 Pseudomonas sp. NPDC088429
GCATGCTAAGGAGGTGGGCTAGGCGAGGTGGCGCCAGTCGAGCCCTGAATCTTGATCGGCCAGTTGCAGCCAGTCCGGGTCGCACCCGAGGGTGTCGACAAAACATTGCCGGGCCAGCTGCGGCATGTTGTTCTTGCTGCTCAGATGAGCCAGGACAAGGTGTTGCAAGCCCTGCCAGCCCAACTCGGACACCAGGAAAGCCGCCTGATGGTTGTTCAAATGTCCCAGCTCGCCGCCCACCCGCTGCTTGAGAAAGTACGGGTAGTGCCCACGGGCCAGCATGTCACGACAATGGTTGGACTCGATCATCAACGCATCGAGATCCCGATAACCGTCCAGCACCCGCTCGCAGTAAGAACCCAGATCGGTCAGCAGGCCGAAGCGCCGCTGCTCTTGATCACTGAAGACATACTGGGTCGGTTCCTGCGCATCGTGGGCCACGGCAATGACCCCGATGTTCAGTGCACCGATCTGCAGTTGCTCGCCGCCGGCCAGCAAGCCTGCGGGTTCAATCGGTTTGCGCATCCCGCGCAGTGTGCCGCGACTGAGGTAGACCGGCAGATTGTAGCGCCGAGACAGTAAACCCACGCCATGCACGTGGTCGGCATGTTCGTGGGTTACGAGTATCGCGCTCAGTTGCGCCGGGTTCACACCCAGGCGCAACAGGCGTTTTTCGGTTTCCCGCAGGGAAAAACCACAATCCACCAGCACATACGTATCAGCACTGGCGATCAGCGTGCCGTTCCCTTGGCTACCGCTGCCGAGAACGGCAAAACGCATGGTTGATCAGCCCAGGTTGTCCTGAATCACGCTCAGCACTTTACGCGCCACTTCAGCCGGCGCGACGGTGTTGATGTTTTTCTCGACGGTGACCTGAATGTTCTCGCCAACCTTGCTCAGGCGAACCTGATAACGCTCGGCACGGGATTCAACTTCTTCCTTGGTCGGCGCACTGCCGAACAGGCTGCTGAAGAAACCAGGCTTGTCGTCTTTCTTCTCGGCTTTTTCGGCCAGGTTGATGTAGTACAGACCGAGGCTGCGGTTGATGTCTTCAACGCGCCATTCGCCTTGTTCCAGTGCACGGCCAACGCTCGACCAGGCACGATCCAGATCAGTACCGACGTTCAACACCGGGTTGCCGCTGCCGTCTTCGCTGAGGCTGACACGGCTCGGCGTATCGAAATCACGCGAAGCGAGCATCGACACCGAACCGCCCTTCTCGGAGATCCGGCTCATGCTTGCGAGCATGTCGTCGACCAGCGCAGCGTCCAGGCCAGTATTGACCGAGCGGTTGGTGAAATCGACATCGGCGGTGCTGCCGGCAGGACGCTCGGCGCTGACCACGTAGATTTCACTGGTGTTGCGCTGCACGCCTGGCTCGATGCGCACACGGACGCGGGTTTCGCTGTCAGTGGCGACGCCGGCCGCGCTCAGGCGCTTGGCCATCGACGCGGACAGCTCATCGGAATGCTGCCAGGTGGTGGTGAATTCGCCGGTTTGCGGACGCTGTTCATCCAGACGGAAACCGTTGTCCTGGAAGAATTGCACCGCCACTGGCCAGACTTCGGCCGGTGGATGCTGGGCCATGACCCAACGCGAATCGCCGCTCTTCTGCAGCGAGTAGTCGGTGGCATCGGCGATGGCCGACAGTGGCTGAGGACGTGGAACCACGTATTCGCCCTTGGCGGTGTCATCAGCGACGTTGCGCGGGATCGGCAGCAGCGGATCCAGACGCTTGGAGGTGCTGACATCCGGTGGCAGTTGCATCGGTGCAGTCTGTTGCGCTTCCAGGTAATCGCTACCACGGTCACGGAAATAACCTTCCGGGCCCCAGACCCATCCGCAGCCACTGGTGCTGGAGATAATCAAGGCAAGTGCGGAAAGTCCGGCCATTCGCTTCATGCGTTGTACTTCCTCAATTAAACCAGGACGCTGCACTGGCGCAGGGCCGAGCGCAGCGTTTCATGACAAGGTGTGCTCAGCCAGGTCAGCGGCAAGCGGATGCCTTCGTGCATCAGGCCCATTTCAACCAAAGCCCACTTCACCGGAATCGGGTTGGCTTCGATGAACAGGTCTTTGTGCAGCGGCATCAGTTTTTCGTTGATGGCCCGTGCGGTGTCGGCGTCGCCTTTCAGCGCGGCCTCACACAGATCGGCCATTTCGCGCGGTGCGACGTTGGCGGTCACGGAGATATTGCCTTTACCACCCAGCAGGATCAGTTCAACGGCGGTTGGATCATCGCCGGACAGCACGATGAAATCTTTGCTCACACCATCGATGATCGCTTTGGCGCGTTTCAGATCGCCGGTGGCTTCCTTGATACCGATGATGTTCGGCACGGTGGACAGGCGAATCACGGTCTCGGCCTGCATGTCGCACGACGTGCGGCCCGGAACGTTGTAGAGAATCTGTGGAATGTCGACCGATTCAGCAATGTGTTTGAAGTGCTGGTACAAGCCTTCCTGAGTCGGCTTGTTGTAGTACGGAACGACCAGCAGGCAGGCATCGGCACCGGCTTCTTTGGCGTTGCGGGTCAGCTCGACGGCTTCGCGGGTCGAGTTGGCGCCAGTGCCGGCGATGACCGGGATGCGCCCGGCAACCTGTTTGACCACGGCTTTGATGACGGCGATGTGTTCTTCTACATCAAGGGTTGCCGACTCGCCGGTAGTACCGACCGCGACAATGGCATGGGTGCCGTTCTTGAGATGGAAGTCCACGAGTTTGCTGAGGCTGTCCCAGTCAAGACGCCCTTGTGCATCCATGGGAGTGACCAGTGCCACCATACTGCCCGCAATCATGAAACCGCTCCTGCCGGAAAAAGAGAGCGGTAATGGTACTGGCGCCAAGATGCTTGCACAAGCGAAGTACTGCGCTGCCGCCATTCCCCTTGGCCGCGCTTTTCGCTACCCTTCAGACTTTGATCGGTACCGATCAGCTTGTACGCCGGGTTTCAGCCTCCCTTTTCGGCCTCCCAGACCCCGTTCCTGCGTCGCATCGACGCGCTCCCGCTATAGTGGAGCGAGCCGCGAGCGCTTGCCGGGTCTATTGCATGGACAGCCAGAACAGGCGCGCCCCGGCCACCAGCGTCCGTCACCTACCGACCGCTCATCGCTTTAGGAATGCTGCATGTCCACCCCCACAGTTCGCGAACAATTCCTTGTCATCAGTGCCCTCGGCGCCAACCCCATGGAGCTGACTAACGTCCTGTGCCGCGCCAGCCATGAAAATCGCTGCGCCGTGGTCACCTCCCGTCTGACTCGCCACGGCGAGTGCAGCGCGTTGATCCTCGAGATCACCGGCAGTTGGGACGCCCTCGCCCGCCTCGAAGGCAGTCTGCCGAGTCTGGCGAAGAAACACGCTTTCACCGCCAACGTGGTGCGCAGCGCGCCGCTGGAAAATCGTCCACAAGCCCTGCCGTACGTGGCTTATGTGAGTTCGGCGTATCGCCCGGACATCATCAACGAGCTGTGCCAGTTCTTCATGGATCACAACGTCGAGCTGGAAAACCTGACCTGCGACACCTATCAGGCGCCACAGACCGGCGGCACCATGCTCAACGCCACGTTCACCGTGACCCTGCCGGCCGGCACCCAGATCAGTTGGCTGCGCGACCAGTTCCTCGATTTCTCCGACGCAATGAATCTCGACGCACTGATCGAGCCTTGGCGCCCACAGAACCCAATGTAAGGAAGCTTTCATGGCCGTTGTCATCGACCAACCGGTTGCCGATTTCGAAGCACCTGCCACCAGCGGGCAGACCGTCAAGTTGTCTGCCCTCAAGGGCAAGCAAGTGGTGATCTACTTCTATCCGAAGGACAGCACCCCGGGCTGCACCACTCAAGGTCAGGGCTTTCGTGATCAACATGAAGCGTTCAAGGCTGCCAACACCGAAGTCTTCGGCATTTCGCGCGACAGCCTGAAGTCCCACGAGAACTTCAAGGGCAAGCAGGAATTTCCCTTCGAGTTGATCAGCGACAAGGACGAGGCGGTTTGCCAGTTGTTCGACGTGATCAAGTTGAAGAAGCTGTACGGCAAGGAATACCTGGGCGTTGATCGCAGCACCTTCCTGATTGATAAGGACGGTGTGCTGCGTCAGGAATGGCGCGGTGTGAAAGTGCCGGGGCATGTGGATGCTGTTCTGGCTGCTGCTCAGGAACTGAACAAGGCCTAAGATCAAAAGATCGCAGCCTGCGGCAGCTCCTACAGGAGTCGTGCCATCGCGAAATATGCGATCGGGAATCGAATCTGTAGGAGCTGCCGAAGGCTGCGATCTTTTGCTTTAAAGCAACGGCGCCACTTCCGGCTCCTTGCGCGGCCAGGCATCCAACACTGCCTTGAACAGCGTCGCCAGCGGAATCGCAAAAAACACCCCCCAAAATCCCCACAATCCGCCAAACAACAGCACCGCGCAAATAATCGCCACCGGATGCAAGTTGACCGCCTCGGAAAACAGCAACGGCACCAGCACGTTGCCATCCAGCGTCTGGATGATCCCGTACACCGCCATCAAATAGATGAACTGATCGCTCCAGCCCCACTGGAACAACGCAATCAACAGCACCGGCACCGTGACCACCACTGCACCCACATACGGCACCACAACCGAAATCCCGACCAGCAACGCCAGCAGCGCCGCGTAATTGAGCCCGAGCGCGACGAAAGCGATGTAGGTCACGCCGCCACAAATCACGATCTCGATGACCTTGCCGCGAATGTAATTGGCGATTTGCCGGTTCATTTCTTGCGCGACCCGCGTAATCAACGCGCGCTCACGCGGCAGATAACCGCGCACCCACTCGCCGATCATGGCCCGGTCTTTAAGGAAGAAGAACACCAGAATCGGCACCAACACCAGATAGATCATGATGTTCACCAGCAGCGGCAGACTCGACAGCGAGAACGTCAGCGCCCACTGACCGAACTTGCCGATCTCGCCGCGCGCCGCTTCGATGGCTTGCAGTACTTGCTCGTCGGAGACCAGATGCGGATAGCGCTCCGGCAGCAACAGCAGCAGCGACTGCCACTTGGCAAGCATGCCCGGTAGTTCGTTGAACAGCGTGATCAACTGATGCCAGAGCAGCGGCATGACCACGACAATAAACAGCATCAACACGCCCATAAACAGCGCAAACACCAATCCCACGGCTACGCCGCCCGGCACGCGCAGGCGTTCGAGCGTGACCACCAGCCCCTGCATCAGATACGCCAGTACCATCCCCGCCAGCACCGGCGCGAGCATGCCGCCGAGGGTGAGCACGGCGGTGAAGGCAAGAATCAGCAACACTGCCAGCACCACGGCTTCTTCGTCGGAGAAGTAGCGCTGAATCCAGTCGCGTAACACTTTGAACATCAATAATCCTTAGGTTGTTTTACGCTGTCGGCTTCAGGCTTTTTTCAACCAGTAACGGTAAACGCCCGCGTCGTCTTCTTCGAGCAGCAGCGTATGACCGGCCAATTTGGCAAAGGTGCGGAAGTCGCGGTGCGAGCCGGCGTCGGTGGCGATCACCTTGAGCACCGCACCGCTTTGCATTTTATTCAATTCCATTTTCGCCTTGAGCAACGGCAACGGACAATTCAGGCCACTGGCGTCCAGTTCCACGTCATGGGCTACAGCGTCAGTCATTGCGTCACTCCGATCGAGATAGTCGAGCTGCCTAGAATATCTGGTCGCAGGCCCGGTGTCCGGCTACAGTAAGGTCTTTGTCTTCTAAGGCTTTGTGCATGACTTTTCTGCGCCCTACCCTGCTGACGCTCGCTTGCCTGCTCGCCTCACCAGGCTTTGCCGACGATCTGCCGTCACTCGGCGACGCCAGTTCTGCCATCGTCTCACCGCAACAGGAATACCAGCTTGGCCGCGCGTGGCTGGCAATGCTGCGCAGCCAGGTCTCGCAGCTCAACGATCCGCAACTCAAGGACTACGTCGAGTCCAGCGTGTACAAACTGGTCGAGACCAGCCAGGTCACTGACCGACGCCTCGAATTCATTCTGATCAACAGCCCGCAGCTCAACGCCTTCGCGGCGCCGGGTGGCGTGGTCGGGGTCAACGGTGGTTTGTTCCTCAATGCCCAGACCGAGGGCGAATACGCTTCGGTACTCGCGCACGAATTGGCTCACTTGTCGCAACGCCACTTCGCTCGCGGCGTCGAAGCCTCGCAGCGTATGCAAGTGCCGATGATGGCCGCGCTGCTGGCCGGTATCGTCATTGCGGCGGCCGGTGGCGGTGATGCCGGCATCGCCGCGATTGCCGGCACCCAGGCAGCGGCGATTCAATCGCAACGCACGTTCTCGCGGCAGAACGAACAGGAAGCCGACCGCATCGGCATCCTCAATCTGGAAAAGGCCGGTTACGACCCACGCTCGATGCCGACGATGTTCGAACGCTTGATGCGTCAGTACCGTTTCGACGCCAAGCCACCCGAATTTCTGCTGACTCACCCGGTGACAGAATCGCGTATCGCCGACACCCGCAACCGCGCCGAACAGGCGAAACCGGGCGGCATCGAAGACACCATGCGCTATCAGCTGATTCGTGCACGCGTGCAGTTGATCTACGAAGAAACCCCGGGCCTTGGCGCCAAGCGTTTCCGCGCGCAGCTGGATGAAAACCCGAAAAACGATGTGGCGCGCTACGGTCTGGCCATCGCGCAGATCAAGGGTGGACAGTTGAATGAGGCTCGCGAGAACCTGAAACAACTGCTGGCCAAATCGCCGAACGAGATCATCTACAACCTCGCGCAGGTCGATCTGGACATCACCAACAATCGCCTGCCTGACGCACAGTCGCGTGTCGACCGCATGCTCACGCAGTATCCGGGCAACTATCCGCTGAATCAGGTTCGCGTAGATTTACTGTTGAAGCAGAATCGCTCTGCCGATGCCGAGAAAGCACTGGAAGGTCTGTTGAAGTCGCGCCCGAACGATCCGGACGTCTGGTACCAAGTTGCCGAGACCCGTGGTTTGTCGGGCAACATTATCGGTTTGCATCAGGCTCGCGCCGAATACTTCGCGCTGGTTGGCGATTACCGTCAGGCGATTCAGCAGCTCGACTTTGCCAAGCGCAAGGCGGGTAACAACTTCCCGTTGTCGTCACGTATCGATGCCCGTCAGCGCGAGCTGATGGAGCAGGAACGCATGATCAAGGACATGATGGGCTGAGTTTTATCCAGCAACACAAAATCTTCTGACACAAAAAAACCGCCTCTTTCGAGGCGGTTTGTTTTTTACCTTGCCGCTGGTTTATTCAGCCAGTTTGAAGGTGATGAAGCTCGCACGACCCTGACGCAGAACGCGCATCGACACCGAACGATTCTTCGGCAGCGCTTTGGCGATCTCGCCGAACTCCTTGGTGGAGCCGATGGCCTGGTTGTTCAGGTGCGTGATGACGTCACCCGGTTGCAGACCGATCAGGGCAGCTGGGCCGTCCTGCACTTCCTTGATCACCACACCACCTTTGAGGTCGTAGGTTTTCTTCTGCTCGGCGGTCAGCTCGCCCACGGCAACACCGAGACGGTTGCTGGTGGTTTCAGCGCCAGACTTCGGCAGTGCATCCAGTTCTTTGTCTTCGTCCGGGATGGCGCCAACAGTCAGTTCGACGTTCTTGCGCTTGCCTTCACGAATCACTTCCAGATTGGCTCTGGCGCCAGCCTTCAGTGCGCCGACCAGGTGCGGCAGGTCAGCAGACATAACGATCGGCTGACCGTTCATGCTCAGAATCACGTCGCCGACTTGCAGGCCGCCCTTGGCTGCCGGGCCGTCATCCTGAATCTGTGCAACCAGCGCACCGGCCGGTTTTTCCAGACCGAACGACTCGGCCAGATCCTTGTTCACTTCCTGGATGACCACACCCAACCAGCCACGGCTGACTTTGCCGCCGCTCTTCAGCTGATTGGAAACGTCCATCGCCACGTCGATCGGGATGGCGAACGACACGCCCATGAAGCCACCTGAACGGGTGTAGATCTGCGAGTTGATGCCGACCACTTCACCGTTCAGGTTGAACAGCGGGCCACCGGAGTTGCCCGGGTTGATCGGCACGTCGGTCTGGATGAACGGCACGTAGTTTTCGTTCGGCAGGCTGCGGCCGACGGCGCTGACGATGCCTTGGGTCACGGTGTGGTCAAAGCCGAATGGCGAACCGATCGCGACAACCCACTGGCCGGCTTTCAGATCCTGGGATTTGCCGAGTTTAAGTACTGGCAGGTCTTTGCCTTCGATTTTCAGCAGGGCCACGTCGGAACGCGGGTCGGTGCCGATCAGCTTGGCTTTCATTTCGCTGCGATCAGCCAGACGCACAAGAATTTCGTCAGCATCAGCAATCACATGATTGTTGGTCAGGATGTAGCCATCCGGGGAAATGATGAAGCCTGAACCCAGCGACTGCGCTTCACGCTGACGACCACCACCGCCCGGCGAGCGCTGCTGAGGCGGCATGCCGCGCTCGAAGAACTCGCGCAGCATCGGCGGCAAGCCTTCCAGATCCGGCATCTGCTGGTTCACTTTGCGATCCGGCAGTTTCTGCGTGGTACTGATGTTCACCACGGCCGGCGACGCTTGTTCGACCAGTTGCGTGAAGTCCGGCAAGTCGGCCGCTTGCGCAGCAGGCACTGCCTGACCGAGCAACAGCACGGTGGCGAAAATGGACAGATAAGATTTCAAGCTAGGTATCGACATACAGCTCCCGTTACGACGAGCAGGTTTAAGCGATATGGAACAAGAATCACCGGCAACCACAGGCTGGCGCTTTTATTCCAGGAACAACAACAAGGCCAGAGCCGTGAGGCTCTGACCTATAAAAAATTTTCGGGGTATTTGCAAATGAAAATGCTCAGCAAACATTTCATCTCCGTCTCGACGAAGAAGTGGTAGTGACTGGAATCAGCTCACTGCTTGCTGGTGGCGGCACTGTCGTTTCGCATCGACAAGGCGATCCGTTCGGCGGTGCCGATTGGAATCTCGCCAACCACGGTCACCATCATTTCGCCTTCGGGTGTAGTCAGGCGACGGGAAACGGCAACGGTCGGGCCCAGTTGAGTCCGGGTGTCGGTGACGGTCGCGCCGTTCAACGGTTCAAGGAACACCGAAAAACGTGCCAGGCCATCGTCATACATCAGGCTGTTGACCTGTGTTTTGGTTTGCGGATCTTTGTGCGAGGTGCTGCTGGTCAGTTCGAAACCGGGCGGCAACCAGTCCGAACGCCAGACCTGGGCGGTCTTGACGGCGGAGGCCTTGTCGCTATCCAGCGTCACAGCCTTGCAACCGGCATCGGCTTGCAAGTCTTTGTCGGACGGGACTTCGTCGGTATCGAGACTGGTGAACTGGAAACGTTCGAGCAACTGACCCTTGTCATTCAACAGCAATGACTTGAGCGGCAGGCCCGTCTGCTTATCCAGATGCAATTCAAAACCGTAACGATGCTGATCGCGAGGCGTCAGTGAAACAATCACTGCATCGCGACCGGCCACGCGCGACTTGCCGATGACAGCAAGGTCATACCAGTTTTTCAGCTTTTTAGGATCCAGGGCACGAGCGGTCGAGTTGGGAGAATCCCCCAGCCCCGCGATCAGGGTGCCGCTGACGCATTGAGTGTGTCCATCAATGCGCACGACTTCCTGAGCCGAGCCGTCGAGCTGAAGCAAACGCTCGCGGACTTGACCGTTCTGGACGCGATGCCAGATGTTGTGGGTAGAAAAACTACCGTTACGCTCGTAAACAAAAGTACCGTGAAAGCTTTGCTGCTGCTCGGCCTGGCCCAGACGGGTCAACCAGTCCTGGGCCTCATCGGCATGGGCTGGAACAATGAACCAGCCACTGAGCAGAAGCGAAAGTAGAGGTATGGCGCGCATGATCCTCCTTAACGGTTTTCCAGGCTTGCGGCACGTGCGTATGGCAGCGCGCTTTCAGTACCTTTCAATGCAGCCTGCTGAGCGTGCTGACGCAGGTAACCTGGCAGACGCTGATCGTGCCAGCCTGGCTGACCTTGCAGTACGCCGTTGGCCATAGGGCCAGTGGCTTCCGAGCTCTCGCTGTAGCCTGCCAGAACAGCCGGGCCTTTCACCTGAGGGGTGGCCAGGGTTGTCTGGTTGCTTTGCTGAGCCAGTTCCACACCAGCGATTTCGTCCTGGTTATACAGGCGAACACCGGCCAGAACGGCAACAGTTACCGAGGCTGCAACAGCCAGACGGCCAAGGTTGCGCCATGGGCTGCGGGATACTTTGGCCGGAGCCGTTTCGTCTTCCAGCGCAGCAGACACTGCCGCAGCGATATCCAGACGTGGCAGCAGCAGATCCTTGTGCATGGCTGCCCGAGCGATCTGGTAACGAGCCCAGGTCTCACGGGTTTCGACGTCATCAAGTGCATTAATCACTCGACGCAATTCCAGTTCGTCCGCTTCGTTATCCATCACTGCGGACAGCGATTCCTGCAGGGCTTCACGACTCATGGCGTTCCTCTCTTGGCTATCGCCGCTGTCTCAGTTTTCCTGCAACAACGGCTGCAGGGCTTTATCGATGGCCTCCCGAGCGCGGAAAATCCGGGAGCGCACGGTACCCACCGGACACTGCATGACGCTCGCAATGTCCTCGTAACTCAGACCATCGAATTCACGTAAAGTTAACGCCGTACGCAAATCCTCTGGCAGTTGCTGGATGGTTCGATGGACGGTGCCTTCGATCTCATCCCGCAGCAACGCACGTTCTGGTGATTCGAGATCCTTGAGGCCGTGATCGCCGTCGTAGAACTCCGCATCCTCTGAACTTACATCGCTATCCGGCGGCCGACGACCGCGAGAAACCAGGTAGTTCTTTGCCGTGTTAATGGCAATACGGTACAGCCACGTATAAAACGCACTGTCGCCGCGAAAGTTTCCAAGTGCTCGATACGCCTTGATAAAGGCTTCCTGAGCCACGTCCTGGGCTTCATGGGTGTCGTGCACAAAACGCACGATCAACCCGAGAATCTTGTGCTGATATTTCAGCACCAACAGATCGAAAGCTCGCTTGTCGCCGCGTTGAACGCGCTCGACCAGCTGCTGATCCTCTTCCTGGGTTAGCATGAACACTCCTCGATAAGCCCGAAGGAGACTTGCATAACTAAACGACCAGACTTGCAAACATAGACTCGGGCTTTTCGCAAAAGTTCTCCCCCTCCAGGCAAGTTTCCTGCGGGCTCTGATTTGGCACGCACGAAAAACGCAGCACGGGATGAACCGGCTGCGCGAATAATCTTGTTATCGGTTTCGCCGGGCAGGAATCCAACCGCAGATTCCGCACTGAAGCCGACACGTCCCTTGTTTCTGGCACCGACTATTGATCTTGGGCCTTTGGCAAAAGTTCCAATTATTTATAGCCGTGCCTACCCGACATTGGGCAACCCTGGGCGGAAAAAGGCTGTTTCAGCGCCGATACAGTCGTCGTTTCCCAAAACCGGCGAAAAAAACTTCCGACGAAGCACCCGGTTTTTCCCGTCACAGTAGTTTCACAATGCCATATAGGCCCGGCTATTGTGCCGCCCCACCCCTCTATATACTAGTGGGCTGTGTGGCTGACTTGACTCGCCGATCCAGGCGAATCGCGCCACCCCCGACCCGGGTCGCTTTGAGCGGAATCCTGTAATGAGCCAACAATTCCAACATGATGTTCTGGTCATTGGCAGCGGCGCTGCCGGTTTGAGTCTCGCGCTGACCCTGCCGGGTCATTTGCGCATTGCCGTATTGAGCAAGGGCGATCTCGCCAACGGTTCGACCTTCTGGGCCCAAGGTGGTGTCGCCGCCGTGCTGGACGATACCGATACTGTCGAATCCCACGTCGACGACACCCTGAATGCTGGCGGTGGTCTGTGCCACGAAGACGCCGTGCGTTTTACCGTCGAGCACAGCCGTGAAGCCATTCAGTGGCTGATCGACCAAGGTGTGCCATTCACCCGCGACGAACAGTCCGGTACTGAAGACGGTGGATTTGAATTTCACCTGACCCGCGAAGGCGGCCACAGCCATCGACGCATCATTCATGCCGCCGATGCCACCGGCGCAGCCATCTTCAAAACCTTACTGGCCCAAGCCAAAGAGCGTTCGAACATCGAACTACTCGAACAGCGGGTTGCCGTTGATCTGATTACCGAACGCCGGTTGGGCATGGACGGCGATCGTTGCCTCGGCGCTTATGTGCTGAACCGCAAGACTGGCGAAGTCGACACCTACGGCGCACGATTCGTGATCCTCGCGTCGGGCGGCGCCGCCAAGGTCTACCTCTATACCAGCAACCCCGATGGCGCTTGCGGCGACGGCATCGCCATGGCCTGGCGTTCGGGCTGCCGCGTGGCGAATCTGGAATTCAACCAGTTTCACCCGACCTGCCTGTATCACCCGCAAGCGAAAAGCTTCCTTATTACCGAAGCCCTGCGCGGCGAGGGCGCCCATCTGAAGCTGCCCAACGGCGAACGCTTCATGTATCGCTTCGACAAACGCGCCGAACTGGCCCCGCGCGACATCGTCGCCCGCGCCATCGACCATGAAATGAAGCGTCTGGGCGTCGACTGCGTCTATCTCGACATCAGCCACAAACCCGAAGAATTCATCAAAAGCCACTTCCCGACTGTGTATGAGCGCTGCCTCGGTTTCGGCATCGACATCACTAAACAGCCCATCCCGGTCGTCCCCGCCGCGCATTACACCTGTGGCGGCGTAATGGTCGATCAGCAAGGTCGCACCGATGTGCCGGGTTTGTATGCGATCGGCGAAACCAGCTTCACCGGCCTGCACGGCGCCAACCGCATGGCCAGCAACTCGCTGCTGGAGTGCTTCGTCTATGCCCGTTCGGCGGCGGCGGACATTCTTGCGCAACTCGACGATATCGATGCGCCAAGCGCCCTGCCCGTCTGGGACGCCAGCCAGGTCACCGACTCCGACGAGGACGTGATCATCGCGCACAACTGGGATGAGCTGCGCCGATTCATGTGGGACTACGTCGGCATAGTGCGCACCAACAAGCGCCTGCAACGGGCGCAGCACCGCGTGCGTTTGCTGCTGGACGAGATCGACGAGTTCTACAGCAACTATAAAGTCAGCCGCGACCTGATCGAGCTGCGCAATCTGGCGCAAGTGGCGGAATTGATGATCAGCTCAGCCATGGAGCGCAAGGAAAGTCGCGGTCTGCATTACACCCTCGACTACCCGAACCTGCTGCCCGAAGCGCTCGACACTATTCTGATACCGCCCACCTACGCCGGCTGAACTTGAGCCGCACTCGCAGGCGTCGATGCACATCGGCGACCTGCGAGTCCCGTGGCACACAGATCGATCTGACCCGCCACTCGCCGCGCAAACGAAAGCGCAGCACCACGATCAATGGCAGCGCCAGACTGTCCGGGCGCAGCTGCACCACTTGCCAGCCATCCGCACGATTCCACAATTGCCAGCCATCGGCATCACGGCGCAATCCGCAGAATGCTGTTGGATGGCTGAGCAAAATCTGCCGTGGCAATACCCAAACGCCATGCAGCAGACAAGCAGAAGCCCCGAGCAGATGGGCCCAGAGTGGAATAGACAGAAGAAACAACGAACCCAAGGCGAACGCCTGGGCCAACAGATACGCCGCCAGCAACTGCCGTGAGGCATGCCAGCGGCATTCGAACGTATTACTTGGGCTGGACACGATCCAGGATCATGCGAACCATGCGCTGCAGTTCCGGATCTTCAGACTCGCTGCGCTCCATGAACCAGCCGAACATGTCCTGATCCTCGCACGTCAGCAGACGCACATACAGATCGCGATCCACCTGATTCAACGTCGCGTAGACCTCCTTCACGAACGGCACCAGCAACACGTCAAGCTCAAGCATGCCGCGACGGCTGTGCCAAAAGAGGCGATTCAGTTCAACTTGTTCGACCATGGGGCCCTCCTCAAATTTGGCGGCAAGTATACAGCCCCCAAGCGGGTCGCACAGTCGGCTTTGGTCGGGCACCACCGATCCTTTATCAACTACCCATTTCAACAACGCACCCTTATGATGTGCCCCAGACTTTTTACCCTGCGAAGACCCATGGCCGATTCTGCTTTTTTCTGCACCCTGTCTCATGAAGGCGTTCTCGCGGTTCGCGGCGCGGATGCCGGAAAATTCCTGCAAGGCCAGCTGACCTGCAACCTCAATTACCTCAGTGACACCAAGGCCAGCCTTGGCGCGCGCTGCACGCAGAAAGGCCGGATGCAGTCGAGTTTCCGCATTCTGCTCGAAGGTGACGGCGTGGTGCTGGCGATGGCCAGCGAGTTGCTCGAGCCGCAATTGGCCGATCTGAAAAAATACGCGGTGTTCTCCAAATCGAAACTGAACGACGAAAGCGCCGCCTGGGTGCGTTTTGGTCTGGCGCACGCTGACGCTGCCCTGAACAGCCTTGGTCTGGACTTGCCGGCAGAAACCGACAGCGTCGTGCGCAACGAAGGGTTGATCGCGATTCGCGTCTCACCGGATCGCGCGGAACTGTGGGTACCGGCCGATCAAGCCGATGCGATCAAATCCAGACTGTCCGCCGCACTGCCAGAAGCCGCATTGAATCAATGGCTGCTGGGCCAGATCCGCGCCGGCATCGGTCAGGTCATGCCGAGCACCCGTGAGCTGTTCATTCCGCAGATGCTCAATCTGCAAGCCGTCGGTGGCGTGAGCTTCAAGAAAGGCTGCTACACCGGCCAGGAAATCGTCGCCCGCATGCAGTACCTCGGCAAACTAAAACGTCGCCTGTATCGCTTGAGCCTAGACGCGAGCGAACTGCCAGAGCCGGGCACACAACTGTTCGCGCCGAGCCACAACAGCTCCATCGGTGAAGTGGTGCTGGCCGCCAACGCCGAGCAAAACATTGAACTCCTGGCGGTGCTGCAGGCCGAAGCTGCCGAAGCGGGCGATCTGCATCTGGGCAGCCTTGAAGGGCCTGCGTTGCAAGTGCTCGATTTGCCCTACGAACTGGATCGCGACCGCGAAATCCAGCGTTGATCGCAGCCTGGTTGCAACACCCTAGAGAGTCCAAATGAGCGAACTGGCGGAAAAGGTTCAACGGGATTTGGTTGAGGCCATCGATAACGATGACCTGGTTCTGCCAACGTTGCCGGAAGTGGCCCTGCAAATTCGCAAGGCTGCCGAAGATCCGGAAATCAGTGTCAGCGACCTGAGCAAAGTCATCGGTCGCGACACAGCGCTGTCGGCGCGCCTGATCAAAGTGGTCAACAGCCCGCTACTGCGCGCCGCGCAGGAAGTCACCGACCTGCACACCGCGATCACTCGGCTGGGCATCAACTACAGCAGCAACCTGGCGATCGGTCTGGTGATGGAGCAGATTTTCCACGCCCGCTCCGAAGTGGTCGAACAGAAGATGCGCGAAGTCTGGCGCAGCAGTCTGGAAATCGCCGGGGTCAGCTACGCGCTGTGCCGCCGTTACACCCAGCTCAAGCCGGATCAGGCAGCGCTGGGCGGGCTGGTGCATCAGATTGGTGTGCTGCCAATTCTGACGTATGCCGAAGATCACTACGAGTTGCTGTCGGATCCGGTCAGCCTCAACCATGTGATCGACCGCATTCATCCGTTGCTCGGTGACAAATTGCTGCGGGTCTGGGAGTTTCCGGAACGGCTGGTGGAATTGCCAGGGCGTTATCAGGATTTCAAACGCGATTCGACGCAGATTGATTATGTCGATCTGGTGCAGGTGGCGAATCTGCATTGCCGTAAAGGCACCGACCATCCGTTTGCGCGGATTGATCTGGCGAGTGTGCCTGCGTTCAGGAAGTTGGGGATTGATCCGGAGAACAGAGCGCTGTGCGTGGATCTGGAAGAATCGCGGTCGATGTTTTACTGATCTGAAACCTTGGTGAAGCCATCGCGAGCAGGCTCACTCCTACAGGAGACCGCATTCCAATGTAGGAGTGAGCCTGCTCGCGAAGAGGCCATCAAAGGCGTCGCAATCACCCGGCAACAAAACTCACCCGCACCTTCAACCCCGCCTCCTCGCCATCATGCAGACTGATCTGCGCCAGATGTGCCCGGCAAATCTCGCCGACAATCGCCAGTCCCAACCCTGACCCGGCCACCTGCTGATTACGCCGGTAAAACCGTTCAAACACGCGATCACGCTCTTCCAGCGGAATTCCCGGCCCGTCGTCTTCAACCTCGAGCACCGCCGGCGCCGTCACGCGCAGAATCACATTGCCGCCCGGTGGTGTGTGCGCCAGAGCGTTGTCCACCAGATTGCTCAGCAACTCATTGAGCAACGTCGGCTCACCGCGCAACCACACCGGCTCGTCCGCTTCCAATGCCAACGCAACACCGCGTTTGTGCGCCAGCGGCGCCATGGCCATGCCCAATTCACGGGCCAACTGGCTAAGGTCGAGTAACTGCGCGCCACCCTCGGCAATCGCCCGCGCACCGTTTTCAACACGGGCCAGCGACAGCAACTGGTTGGCCAGATGCGTCAGGCGATCGGTGCTTTGCGCTGAAGATTCCAACGTCGTGCGCCACGTCTCGGGCTCGTTCGAGCGCAGCCCCAACTCAAGCCTCGCCTTCAACGCGGCCAGCGGAGTGCGCAACTCATGCGCGGCATCGGCAATGAACTGCGCTTGGCGCTCGAACTGCACGCGCAACCGCTCGGTGAAATGGTTGAGCCCGCGCACCAGTGGCCACAACTCATGCTGCACTTCCACCAGCGGCAATGGCCGCAAATCATCGGGCTGACGCTCTTCCACCGCCGTGCGCAAACGCTCCAGCGGGCGCAACGCCGCACTGACGGCGAACCAGACGAGCAGCAACGCGCCAATCGCCAACATGCCCAGACGCAGCAACGTATCGGCGGCAAGACTGCGCGCCATGCTCACGCGCGCCTCGTCGGTTTCGGCGACACGGATTTCCGCCATGCCGTTCATGTTCGGTTCGGTAACGGCTTTCAGCAGGCTGACCACGCGAACGTTTTGGCCCTTGTAAGTGGCGTTGTAAAAACGTGCCAGCGCCGGATAACTGTCAGTTCGAGGCGTGCCCGGTGGCGGGCCTGGCAGATTTTCGTAACCGGAAATCAGCTTCTGATGGATGTCGTTGACCTGGTAATAGATACGCCCGGCGCTGTCGTAGGCGAAGGTATCGAGGGCCACGTAAGGCACATCGGCACTGAGGCTGCCATCGCGTTGCGACAACCCTGCGGCGATGGTGCGCGCCGAGGCCAGCAGCGTGCGGTCGTAGGCAGTGTCGGCGGCTTCGCGACCGTTCCAGTAAGCGCTCAATCCGCTGGCGAGCATCAACACCACCAGCAACAACGCGAGGTTCCACAGCAACCGCCAGCGCAGGCTGCTGGGCTTATGCATCACGGCTTTCCAGCAGATAGCCGAGGCCACGGAAGGTGACGATCGCTACGGGTTGACCATCCAGTTTTTTGCGCAAGCGATGCACGTAGATTTCGATGGCGTCGGGGCTGGCTTCTTCGTCGAGACCGAACACCTGCGCGGCCAGTTGCTCCTTGCTCATCACGCGGCCCGGGCGGGCGATCAACGCCTCAAGCACGGCTTGCTCGCGAGAGGTCAACGTCAGCAAATCTTCGCCAAGAGTGAAGCGTCGTGTGTCGAGATCATAGGCCAGCACACCGCAGCGCTGCTGGCGTTCGCCGCCGAGCACACTGCGGCGCAACAAGGCTTTAACCCGCGCCTCCAGCTCTGTCAGTTCGAACGGTTTGGCGAGGTAATCGTCGGCGCCGAGATTGAGACCGTGCACGCGATCTTTCACATCACTGCGCGCGGTCAGCATCAGCACCGGCAGGTTTTTGCCGCGTGCGCGCAACCGCGCCAGCACTTCAAAACCGTCCATGCGCGGCAGGCCGACATCGAGGATCGCCACGGCGTACTCCTCGCTGCTCAAGGCCAGATCAGCGGCCACGCCATCGTGCAACACGTCCACGGTCAGACCGGTGCTCTTGAGCGCCTGGGCAACACTTTCGGCCAGTTGCAGATGGTCTTCGACGAGCAGGACACGCATGGATTTTTACCTCGTTCAGGGATGGCCGACGCCACTCTTTGCCGCGGAGTTTACAGCCGCAACCGCCGCTGTGAAGCCCGAAAACCGTGAAAGTCAGCTGAAAGGTTAGTGAAAGGTTAGCCGGTTAGAGTCGGCGCACGGACAGTCCCGACTGCCGTCGCTGCTGCCACACAGCGATACGAAAAACGCCACGAAGCGTTTTCGACCAATAAGAACAATAAACGGAGTACACCCGCATGCCGTCCATGCAGCCTCAGGCATTCACGCCTGTTCGCCCTTCCCGTTTCAGCCACACCGCCCTCGCCAGTGCCGCCGCCTTTGCCGGTTTTTCGCCGCTGAGTTTTGCCGACTTCATTGAAGACAGCAGCGCCACCTTCGAAACCCGCAACATGTATTTCAACCGCGACTTCCGCGATGGCACCAGCGCCCAGCAATCCAAGCGTGACGAATGGGCCCAGGGTTTCATGCTCAATCTGCAATCGGGATACACCGATGGCACCGTCGGTTTTGGTGTCGACGCGCTGGGCATGCTCGGCGTCAAACTCGATTCCAGCCCGGATCGCACCGGCACCGGCCTGTTGCCGACCCACGATGACGGACGCGCGGCGGACGAATACTCCAAGCTCGGCCTGACCGGCAAAGTGAAAATCTCCGCCACCGAACTGAAAATCGGCAGCCTGATTCCTGAGCTAACGATCCTCAAACCGAACGACGGACGCATCCTGCCGCAGACCTTTGAAGGTGGTTTGCTGACCTCCAAAGAGATCAAAAACCTGACCTTCACCGGTGGCCGACTGGAGAAAGCCAAGGATCGCGACAGCACCGATTTCGAGGACATTGCCCTCAACAACAAGAACAGCCGTTTCGCCGGTACCGCTGCCGGCAAGCACTTCGACTTTGGCGGCGTCGATTACAAGTTCACCGACAAGATCACCGGCAGTTACCACTTCGCCCAACTCGACGAAGTCTACAACCAGCACTTCTTCGGCCTGGTCGCCTCGCGGCCGATGGGCCCGGGCACGTTTGGCACAGATCTGCGTTTCGCCGTCAGTGATGATCAGGGCGCGGCCCGTGGCGGCGAGATCGACAACCGCTCGCTCAACGGTCTGGTCAGCTATGCGCTGAGCGGGCACAAGTTCAGCGCCGGTTATCAACACATGTCCGGCGATAGCGCCTTCCCGTATGTCGATGGCAGCGATCCATACCTGGTCAACTTCGTGCAGATCAACGACTTCGCCGGCGCGGAAGAACGCTCCTGGCAGGCACGTTACGACTTCGACTTCGCCAAACTCGGCATCCCCGGCCTGACCTTCATGAGCCGCTACTTGAGCGGTGACAACATCAAGCTCAAGACCGGCGAGGAAGGCAAAGAGTGGGAGCGCAACACCGAGATCAAATATGTAGTACAAAGCGGCGCTTTGAAGGATGTCGCCGTGCGTTTGAGGAATGCCACTTACCGTTCCAATTACTCGGCTCGCGATGCGGATGAAGTGCGGTTGCTGGTGAGCTATAGCGTTGCTCTTTGGTAATTGATTGAAATGCCTTGGCGCTGTGATCGGAAGATCAAAAGATCAAAAGATCGCAGCCTTCGGCAGCTCCTACACAAAAAGCCCTTACAACAAGAAATCTGTGGAGAGACCAATGAATTTTTCACTGCGTAAAGTTGCTTTAGCGGCCGGCATGATGCTGGTGGCCGGGCAGTTGATGGCCGAACCGAAACGTCCGGAGTGTATCGCCCCGGCCTCGCCCGGCGGTGGTTTTGACCTGACCTGCAAACTGGTGCAGAGCGCACTGGTCAACCAGAAGCTGCTGAGCAAACCGATGCGCGTGACCTACATGCCTGGTGGCGTCGGCGCGGTGGCGTACAACGCGGTGGTCGCTCAGCGTCCGGCCGATGCCGGCACGCTGGTCGCGTGGTCGAGCGGTTCGTTGCTGAACCTGGCGCAAGGCAAGTTTGGTCGTTTCGATGAAACCAACGTGCGTTGGCTAGCAGCCGTCGGCACCAGCTACGGCGCCATCGCAGTGAAAAGCGATTCGCCCTACAAGACCCTCGACGATCTCGTTCAAGCGCTGAAGAAAGATCCAGGCTCGGTGGTGATCGGTTCCGGCGGCACCGTCGGCAGCCAGGACTGGATGCAAACCGCGCTGATCGCCAAGGCAGCCGGGATCAACCCGCGTGAGTTGCGTTACGTCGCCCTCGAAGGTGGTGGCGAAATCGCTACCGCCCTGCTCGGCGGCCACATCCAGGTCGGCAGTACCGACATCTCCGACTCCATGCCGCACATTCAAAGTGGCGACATGCGTTTGCTCGCGGTGTTCTCCGACAAGCGTCTCGACGAGCCGGAAATGAAAGACATCCCGACCGCTCGCGAACAAGGCTACGACATCGTCTGGCCAGTGGTGCGCGGTTTCTACCTGGGGCCAAAAGTCAGCGACGAAGACTACGCCTGGTGGAAAGACTCGTTCGACAAACTGCTGGCCTCCGACGAGTTCGCCAAGCTGCGCGATCAGCGTGAACTGTTCCCGTTCGCCATGACTGGCCCGGAGCTGGACACCTACGTGAAGAAGCAAGTTGCCGACTACAAAGTGCTGGCCAAAGAGTTCGGCCTGATCCAGTGATCGCCTCTGTCTAGCGGCTGCGTTCCCGATTGCGGGGACGCGGCACAGGAGCTCCCATGCTTATTCAACGCATTTTCGCCTCGGTGCTGTTGCTGGTCTGTGTCGGCCTGGCACTGATGGCATGGCCGTACCAAGCGGCTTTTTCCTACGAACCGGTCGGCCCGCGCGCCTTCCCGCTGCTGATGCTCGGCCTGATGGGCGCGGCACTGTTGTACATGGTGTTTCGCCCGGCACCGATCAAACACAGCGAGGACGAGCCGCCACTGGATCGCGAAACCCTGACCAAGATTGCTATCTGCGTCGCCCTGCTGCTGGTGTTCGCCGGTCTGTTCGAACCGCTGGGTTTCATCCTCAGCAGCATCCTCATCGGCATTCCGATGGCGCGCCTGTATGGCGGTCGCTGGATGCCGAGCATCGTAGTCACCACGCTGATGGCCATCGGTCTGTACCTGCTGTTCGACCGTGTGATGGACGTTCCGCTGCCCCTTGGCCTGCTCGACGTGCTGGAGAACTGATATGGATACCCTCGGTTATTTGGGCCAAGGCTTCGGCGTCGCGCTGAGCCCGTACAACTTGGTCACGGCCCTGACCGGCACGCTGATCGGCACCGTCGTTGGCTTGCTCCCGGGCCTCGGCCCGATCAACGGCGTGGCACTGCTGATCCCGATTGCCTTTGCTCTTGGTTTGCCGCCGGAATCGGCGCTGATTCTGTTGGCAGCGGTGTATCTGGGCTGCGAATACGGCGGCCGGATCAGCTCGATTTTGCTGAATATTCCGGGCGAAGCATCGACCGTGATGACCACCCTCGACGGTTACCCGATGGCCCGCAAAGGTCTGGCCGGTGTAGCGCTGTCGTTGTCGGCGTGGAGTTCGTTCATCGGTGCATTTATCGCCACTTGCGGCATGGTGCTGTTCGCCCCGCTGCTGGCGAAATGGGCGATAGCCTTCGGCCCGGCGGAATACTTCGTGTTGATGGTGTTTGCGATTGTCTGTCTCGGCGGCATGGCCGGTGATCGACCGTTGAAAACCTTCATTGCGGCGTTGATCGGCCTGTTCCTGTCGAGTGTCGGCATCGACGCCAACAGCGGCGTGTACCGCTTTACCGGCGACAACATTCACCTGACTGACGGCATTCAATTCGTCGTGCTGGTGCTGGGCCTGTTTTCGATCAGCGAGATTCTGTTGCTGCTGGAGAAAACCCATCGCGGTCAGGAAGCGGTGAAAGCCACCGGGCGCATGATGTTCAACTTCAAGGAAGCCTCGTCGGTGTTCGTGGTGAACATTCGCTGCGGCCTGCTTGGCTTCATCATGGGCGTGTTGCCGGGTGCTGGCGCGACGCTGGCCAGCGCCGTGGCGTACATGACCGAAAAACGCATCGCCGGTGCCAGCGGCAAATTCGGTCAGGGTGATGCCCGTGGCCTTGCCGCGCCGGAAACCGCCATCGGTGCTTCGGCCTGTGGCGCACTGGTGCCGATGCTGACACTGGGTGTGCCAGGTTCGGGCACCACAGCGGTGATGATCGGCGCGCTGTCGCTGTACAACATCACCCCGGGCCCGCTGCTGTTCCAGCAACAACCGGACATCGTCTGGGGCCTGATCGCTTCGTTGTTCATTGCCAACATCATGCTGGTGATCCTCAACATCCCGATGATCCGCATCTTTACCCGCATCCTCGCCGTGCCGAACTGGGCCCTGGTGCCGGTGATCGCGATCATCACCGGGATCGGCGTTTATGCGGTGCACGCCACCACGTTCGACCTGTTCCTGATGGTCGGCATCGGCATCTTCGGTTACATCCTGCGCAAGCTCGACTTCCCGTTGTCGCCGGTACTGCTGGGCTTCATCCTCGGCGGTCTGATGGAGCAGAACCTGCGTCGTGCGTTGTCGATCTCTAATGGCGCACTGGAGATCCTCTGGTCGAGCCCGATCACCTTCGGTGTCTGGGTGCTGACCGCGCTGATGCTGGCCTTCCCGCTGATCCGCATCTGGCGCAAACGTTCGGTCGCGCGTCGCGCCATTGCCGATGTTTGATCGCGCCTCACTGAAATCCTGGTGGGGAACCCCGCTGGTCGGTCTGCTCGGCGGTTACCTCGCCAGCCAGATCGGCTGGCCACTGCCATGGATGGTCGGCTCGTTGCTGGCGATCATCCTCGTGCGCTGCCTGACGCCGTGGCAACTCACCGAGATTCCTGGCGGCCGCAAGTGTGGCCAGTGGATCGTCGGGATTGGCATTGGCCTGCACTTCACCCCGGTGGTGATGGAGCAGGTGCTCAGTCATTTCGGCTTGATCTTCTTCGGTGCGCTGGTCACCAGTGTGTCGGCAGTGGTCGGCGTGTGGTTGATGCGCCGCACCGGTGAGGATCGCGCCACGGCGTTTTTCTCGAGTATGCCCGGCGGTTCCGGCGAGATGGTCAATCTCGGCGCGCGCAATGGCGCGATGCTTAGCCATGTGGCGGCGGGGCAAAGTTTGCGGGTGTTGGTGGTGGTGCTGTGCGTGCCGGCGGCGTTCAAGTATTTGCTCGGCGACGGCAACCCGATTTCTCACGCTGGCAGCGTCGATTGGCGCTGGCTGGCGATTCTGTTTCCGGCGGGCGGTTTGCTCGCGTGGCTCTGGCAGCGTTTGCGCCAACCCAATCCGTGGCTGTTCGGGCCGTTGCTGGTGAGTGCGGCGGTGAGCATTGGTTGGGATCTGCACATTGGTTTGCCGGATGGTGGCAGCCAGATTGGCCAGTGGTTGATTGGCAGCGGCTTGGGCTGTCACTTCAACCGGCAGTTCTTTCGGCGTGCGCCTTCATTCATGGGGCGGACGTTGATCGGCACGGCGCTGACCATGTTGATTGCGACACTGGCGGCACTGGGTTTGAGTGCGCTGACCCATCTGGATCTGCGCTCGCTGACGCTGGGCATGATGCCGGGCGGGATTGCCGAGATGAGTCTGACGGCGGAGACGCTGCAATTGTCAGTGCCGCTGGTGACGGCGATGCAGGTGATGCGGTTGTTGTTTGTGCTGTTTCTGGCGGAGCCGTTGTTCAAGTACTGGAATCGCAATCCCGAATAAAACCGAGTTGCCCCCATCGCGAGCAGGCTCACTCCTACATGATCGTTCCCACGCTCTGCGTGGGAATGCAGCCCGGGACGCTCCGCGTCCCAAGCGGACGCAGAGCGTCCATTGAGGCATTCCCACGCAGAGCGTGGGAACGAGATTACGCGACAGGCGGCAAGCGCCACTCAATCGGCGTTTCGCCATTCTGCTCAAGAAACTTGTTCGTCCGGCTAAAGTGCCCACACCCCAAAAACCCGCGATAAGCCGACAACGGCGACGGATGCACCGACGTCAGCACCAGGTGCTTGGTCGCGTCGATCAGCTTCTGCTTGCTCTGTGCATGCGCGCCCCAGAGCATGAACACCAGATGCGGTTGGCGCTCGCTGACCAGTTCAATGATCCGGTCAGTGAAAAACTGCCAACCCTTGTCCTTGTGCGCATTGGCGTTGGCGCGTTCGACGGTCATCGTCGTGTTGATCATCAACACGCCCTGATCGGCCCAGCTCTGCAGGTAGCCGTGAGTGGGAATGTCGATGTTCAGGTCGCGTTTCAACTCTTTATAGATGTTGACCAGCGACGGCGGCGCCGGCACGCCCGGTTGCACCGAGAAGCACAGGCCATGGGCCTGACCCGGGCCGTGATACGGATCCTGGCCGAGGATCACCACCTTCACTTTTTCCAGCGGCGTCGAGTTCAAGGCATTGAAAATCATCGGCCCCGGCGGGTAGATTTCCTTGCCGGCCGCCCGCTCCTGCTGCAGAAAATTGCGCAACTCTGTCATGTAGGGCTGGTCGAACTCAGCACGCAGTGCCTCCTTCCAGCTAGGTTCGAGTTTGATACGGTCGTCAGCAGTCATGGTCATACCGGGGCTAAACAAGTGGGGGACCCCTCGGACAGCCGACGCCGCGTGTCGATGCCGCGGCTGCTGATGC